>CAZIWQ010000902.1:0-3184 GCA_964542355.1 uncultured Armatimonadia bacterium | reverse complement strand
CTTCGCAGAAGCCGCAGCGACGAAGGATCACATTCCGCATACAAGCGCCTTCGGCGGATGCTGATCCCTCGCCAGAAGACCGCTGCGCGGTCTCGGCTCAGGATGACAGGCAGGCGGAACGACGCGAAAAACAGCGGCGGCGAGACGGTCGGCCTACGCGACTGCCCGGCTGAGCGCATGTTGCCGGGGCCGGACACGTACCACCCCGGGAGGAACGACTATGTCCGAGCAGATCGTGCGAATCGGCGTCATCGGCGTGGGCTCGTGGGCGAACCGCGTGCATATCCCGCAGGTGCTCTCCCATGAGCGGGCGCAGTTGGTGGCGCTGGCGGCACGCACCGAGACCAAGCTGCGGGCCGCGGGAGACCAGTTCGGCGTCTCGCGGCTGTTCACCGACTACGAGGCGCTGCTCGCCCTCGACGAGCTTGACGCGGTGACGATCAGCACGACCCACAATGCCCACTTCGAGATCGCGCGGGCCGCTCTGCAGCGAGGTCTGCATGTGTTGTGCGAGAAGCCGCTGGGGGTGAACGCACAGCAGACGGAGGAGTTAGCGCGGCTGGCGCGCGAAGCCGGTGTGAAGACCATGGTGGCGTTCACCAACCGCTGGGTGCCGGAGTCGATCCATGCCCGCGCGCTGCTCGCCGACGGCTTCTGCGGGGAGACATTCCACTACAACATCTGCCAGCTCGCCGGCTACGGGCGTCCGGGGGGGAACTGGATGTGGCGTGCCGATCCCCGCCTCTCCGGCGGGGGAGTGCTCTTCGACCTGGGGTGCCACAACATCGACCTGGCCCAGTGGCTGAACGGGCCGATCCGGGCGGTGTGTGCGACTCTGAAGACAACCAGCCCCGAGCGCCCGCGCGAGGGCACGATGCTGCCCACCCCCGCCGACGACACGGACGCCTTCATCGCCCGCTTCGCCAACGGCACCCAGGGCATCTTCCACGTGAGCTGGACCTGCCCGGGCGACCGTGTGATGCGCCACGAGCTCGCCGGGCGAGACGGCCTGCTCTGTCTCAGCCTGTACCATGACGTGTGGCGGAACGCGTTGAGCGGGTGTCGGGCGGGCGAGCCGGCGCTCCAGCCGCTGACCGTGCCCGACGCCGTGCAGCGGACGATCCCCCGGGCTGTGGCCACCGACGACGAGCGGGCGCAAGCGCGGAAAGCCTTCCTCACCGCCTATCCGAGCCTGGTGCGGGCCTTCGTCGACTGCATCCTCGATGACACCACGGATGCCCCGAACTTCGCCGACGGCCATGCGACACAACAGGTGATGGACGCCATCCTCCTGAGTGACCGTGAGGGCCGGTGGGTGGAGGTCGGCACGGAGAGGTGATCGCCATGCCGGTTCGCGTCATGCTCGTGCTGGCGTGCGCGCTGGGGTGCACGCTGAGCCCGTGTGCGCCGGCCGTGAGGCGCGCCCACGTCGATGAGCAGGGGGTGCTCCGCTGGCAGGACGACGCCGGCGAAGTTGCCCTGTTCGGGGTCAACTACTATGTGCCGTTCTCCGTCGACTACCAGGCACTGAAGGCGCGCGGGCTGGATCACGAGCGTGCCATCCGCGAAGACTGCGGGCACTTCGCGCGCCTGGGCCTCGACGCCATCCGCCTGCACTGCTGGGACCGCGAGATCAGCGACGGCGAGGGGAACCTGCAGGACAACGAGCACCTCCGACTGCTGGACTATCTGATCGCCGAGTGCAAGCAGCGGGGGATCTACGCGATAATGACGCCGATTGCGTGGTGGGGCTCGCCGGAGAAGGGCGGCTTCTCCGATCGGTACACCATGCACCAGATGACCACAGTGCCGCCGGCGCGCGCCGCGCAGTGCAACTACCTCGTCCAGTACCTCAACCACGTGAACCGCTATACCGGGCTGGCCTACAAGGACGACCCGGCGATCGTAGCGCTCGAGCTGATCAATGAGCCGCTCTACCCGCCGGGCACAACGGACGCAGAGGTGACTGCGTACATCGATGCCCTGGCGGCCGCGGTGCGCTCCACCGGCTGCCGCAAGCCCGTGTTCTACAACTGCTGGTCCGGACGGACCGGTGCCGCCGCCGTCGCCGCCCTCGAGGGCGTGACCTTCGGCTGGTACCCGACCGGATTGGTCGCGGGCCATACCCTCCGCGACAACTTCCTCCGCAAGGTCGACGACTACCCTGGCATGCGCGACCCCCGGCTGGCAGGCAAGGCCAAGATCGTCTACGAGTTCGACGCCGCCGATGTTCACGGCGCGGTGATGTACCCGGCGATGGCGCGCGCGTTCCGCAGTGGGGGGGCCCAGATCGCGACCCAGTTCCAGTATGAGCCGCTGTGCATCGGGGCGAGCAACTCCAACTGGCAGACGCACTACCTCAATCTCGTCTATACGCCCCACAAGGCGATCAGCTTCGCCATCGCGGCGGAGGCCTTTCGCCGCCTGCCGCGGCTGAAGCGCTTCGGCGCCTACCCCGACAACACGCGCTTCGACAACTTCCGCGTCAGCTTCGAGCAAGACCTCAGCGAGCTGGTGACCGCGAACACGTTCATGTACACCAGCGACACGACGACGGCGCCGCCCGCGCCGGAACAGCTCACGCGGGTGTGGGGGTGTGGGTCGTCACCGGTCGTGGCCTACGATGGCAGCGGAGCTGTGTTCCTCGACCGCGTGACTGCGGGTGTCTGGCGCCTGGAGGTCTACCCCGACGTCGCCGTCGTGGCTGACCCCTACTCCGGGGGTACGAGCGAGAAGGTCCGCGTGTTGTGGGATGAGCATGAGCTGAGCGTCCGGCTGCCGGACCTGGGGGAGGGCTTCCTGGTCAGCGCGTGGGGCGAGCCACAGGCGGCCCGGGCGGCCACGGGGACGCGGCTGAGCGCTCGGCCGGGGCAGTGGCTGCTGCGGCGTGCCGGGGTGAGCGCGCCGGCGGTGGCGGCGCCCACCTGGGTGGCCCCGCCGGCGTCGACGCTGCCGCCGGCCGTTCTCGTCGTCGGCCCGGCCTCGTGGCGCGAGGGCGCTGTGCTGGAGCTGCGTGCCACCGTTGCCGCCACCGGGGCGCCCGCATGCACGCTCCACTATCGGCCCGCCGGGGCGAGTGTCTTCACCACGATCCCCCTGGTACGGCAGAAGGCCTGTCAGTACCGAGCGACGGTACCCGCGCGTCTCATTCGTCCCGGGCGGGCGGCCTACTATGTCACGGTGC
>CAZIWQ010000901.1:0-3201 GCA_964542355.1 uncultured Armatimonadia bacterium | reverse complement strand
CTTCCGCGACAGGCTCTCACGCCCGTGGCCAGAGTATGGCGCCCCTCTCAGGGGCTCTACGACCAACGGCCCTGCCCGAGGGCCTACGGTCTGGGTCTGCGTGCGGAGCATGACCCATGGAATCACGCCTGACGGGGCACTGAAGCCCCACACTCTGCCCCAAGGGAGCATTGGCCATGGCACCACCACCCCGGGATCTGCTCGTGCGCTGGGTGACCCGCTGGGACAAGCCCGCGGTCTTGCCGCTGTTGGCAGCCCTGGCGGCCCAGCATGGTGTCACGACGCAGGAGGACGTGCTGCGCGAAGCGTTTGAGCACGCGCTGCGCAACCCGGACGCCGTGCGCTTCTGCATCGCCGAGCGCGACCGCCAGGTGATTGCCGTTGCCTCCCTCCACGGCGCCTACAGCACCTGGTCGGCCCGCGCCTACGGGCTGGTGGAGGATGTGTTTGTGCTCGAGGAGGCCCGCCGGAGCGGGGTCGCCCGGGCGTTGTTCGACTTCCTGGTCGAGCAGGCGCGCCGGCGCGGCTACTGCCGCCTTGACCTCGCGGTCCAAAGCGACAACGCGCCCGCACTTGGCTTCTACCAGAGCTACGGCTTCGCCGACACGGGCTACCTCGTCTATCGGCTCGACCTCGCCGAGGAGGCGACGTGAGGGAAGGAGCCATCCTGCCGCACGGCGACCAACGGCAACGCTGGCGAGACACGGGAGGTCGTGGTGATGCAACGCATGGCGTTGGCTGGGACGGTCTTGGTGACGCTCATGAGTTCGTGCGCAGCGCTGGCGCAGGCACCCGCGGACAGCGCGCTCGTCGCCGCCGGCCCGTGGATCACCGGCCAGATCTACAATGTGTACGATCCCCACTACGGCCGGCTCTCCCCCGAGGTGCGCCGCAACCAGAACGGCCTGGGCCAGCCCCTGACCGTGCGCGGGCAGCGCTACCCGTCCGGTTTCGGTTGCCGGGGCTACTCCATCATCGAGCTGGACGTGCCCGCGGGCGCCCGGGCGATTGGCGGCGTGATCGGCATCGACGATCAGTCCGCCCGGACCGGCGGCGACAGCTACTTCTCCGTGTGGGCGGAGGGCAAGTCGCTGTGGACCAGCCCGGCACTGAGCCGCGAAGACGCCCGCGTCAACTTCACTCTCCCCCTGGGCGGCGCGCGCCAGATCAAGCTGATCACCGATGCCCAGGGATACGGCAATGCCGACCTGGCGGATTGGTGTGAGGTGCGCTGGCTGGCGACAGCCCCCGAGCGCCCCGCCTGGCACTGGGCGCCGGCGGCGGGTGCCTGCCATGTCCGCGTCGAGACCCACCCCTTCCACCTCGTGTACCGGGGCGAGAGCCTGCGCGTGACCGTGGTTGCGGACCGGGCGCGGACCGTCGTGCTCAACTGCACGGTGCCCGGTGAGCCGGGGCTCACGGTCACGCAGTCGGTCGCCCTCCGGGCGGCCCCGAGCGGAGAAGCCACGGGCAGTCACGAGGTCGCGCTGACCACGCTGCCCAACGGCCGGCGGCGAGGGCAGCTTCGCGTCAGCGACGCGGGCCAGGCGGTGGCGGAGCGAGCGCTGCGCTTCGGGCTGCTCGCTTCGCAGATCGGCAAGCCGCGGCCCGGCAGCCTGCTGGGCGTCAACCACCACGAGTTCATTGCCAGTTGCGAGCCGCTGGCGGCGGCGGGGGTGGAGTACAGCCGCCTGTGGCTGTGCTGGCAGTGGGTCGAGCCCCGCAAGGGAGAATGGCACTGGAGCTGGCACGACGAGCGTCTCGCCGCGGCCGGTCAATTCGGCATCAAGACCATCGGCGTGCTCGGCGGGATCGGGCAGCCGGTGTGGCAGTCGCCCGCCAATGTCCCCGCCGGTTACCAGACCACCCATGGCTGTCCGCAGGACCTGGCGGACTGGGAGGAATACGTGCGGCGCGTCGCCACGCGCTACAAGGGCCAGATCCGGGTCTGGGAGAGCTGGAACGAGATCCAGGGAGCCGCCGACAACCAGCACCTGGGCTGGAGTGTTGCTCGCTACGTCGAGCTGCACCGCCGCACCTGGGACATCCTGAAGGCGGTCGATCCAAAGAACAAGCTGCTCGTGTGTGCTGACTCGCTCGGGTTCGTGGAGCGCTGCCTCAAGGCCGGACTGGGAGCGGCCTACGACGGGATCGTCATCCACCCCTACCGGCCGGGGAACACCCCGGAGGCGCTCTGCGCCAATGGCGCCACCAACACCGTCGGCGACCTGCAGGGGGTGTTCGGCGCCGCGCGCGCCTGGCTGGATCAGCGCACGCGTCCGGATGCCGAGGTCTGGGCGACCGAGATCGGCTGGGCGGTCGCGGGGAGCGGATGGCCGGTGATCGCAACCATGACCCATGGGCAGTACCTGCCGCGCTCCTATCTGCTGGCCCTGGCCTCCGGCCAGGCCGCGAACCTGAGCTGGCACGACTTCGCCCATGGGATGTTCGGCCTGTGCGACAGTCAGGGCTATCCTCGCCCCGCCATGCTCAGTTGTGCGGCCATGGCGTCGCGCCTGACCGGAGCGCGGGCGGCGCAGCGACTCACTCTCGGCGGATCGCTCCACGGGGTGCGGATCGACCGCCCGACCGGGGATGTACTGGCACTGTGGAGCGAGACGGGCACAGAGTTCGCCCGGCTCACGCCTCCGCGCGACCTGCCGGTGACCCTGGTGGACTGGTATGGCAATGCCTCGCCACTCACGCTGCCCGCCACCGGCACGGCACTCGCCGCGTCCGCGAGTGTCGTCTACGTGGAGGCGTCCGATCTGCACGATGTTGCGGTCACGCGCTGCCAGCCGATCGAGCTGACCCCGGCCGTCAGCGAGGTCGTCGCCGGGCATGCCATCACACTCCGGGGCATCGTGCGCAACGTCTTCGGGCAGGATGGCGAGTTCGCGCTGAGCGCGACGGCAATGGCGGGGATCGTGCCGGGCGCGCCACGCCGGATCCACGTCGCGCCACAGGCCGCGGGGACGGTCGAGCTGCCCCTGACCGTTGACCGCACCGCCGACCCGGGGGAGCGGACGGTGGCGGTGAGCGTCGCCCTCCCGGGCGGCCGCCAGGCACCCTTCACGGTGCGGGTGCGCGTCATCCCCGCCCTGTCGCTGAGTGTGGCCCCGTTCGACTGCACGCAGCTCGGGGCGCACCCGACGGCGGCGACCGTGCTCGTGCACAGCCACGACGACGTCCCGCTGGGAG
>CAZIWQ010000900.1:0-3203 GCA_964542355.1 uncultured Armatimonadia bacterium | reverse complement strand
GTCCACGCTCACCCGTGTCGTCTGGTTCGTCTGCGTGTCGCGGACGAAAACGTCAATGGTCGAGTTTGTGTCACCAGCGACGAGGTTGCTCGTATAGCTATAGAACGCCACATACCGCCCGTCCGCGCTGACGGCGGCGTTATAGCTGCCCGCGTTGCCCTGGGTTCCGCCGGAAGCGACACTGGCCCGGAAGATCTGGAACCCATGAGCGAATGGGAGAGCGAGGAACATGACGGCGGCGAGCAGCACTTGCCTGTGCATGGTGGACCTCCAAGTGGTGGCCGAGCAGGTTATGCCAAGAAGCAATGGGACGCGCTAGAGACCCGGCCGAAAAGTCCACTTCCGGCCGGGTCTCTCGTGGTGAGACGGCTGTGAGTGGCCTCTGCGGGCATCTGAGCGTACCGTCGCGGCCTCAGAACGGCTTTTCGGCCGCTCTTCTAGCATGTCATGATAAGGGGTAGTGAGACAAGGGGGTTAAGCTTCCCATACCATGTGCGGTCATGTCAAGCGGGCGGAGCGGCGCGACCTATCGGTAACCGCCGAGGTGGGGCTCTGGCTGCTTGACGGGGACGATCTGGAGCGGGCGACCACGCTGCTGAACGAGGCCCAGCGACAAGCGCCCGCGAATGCGCGTGTTCAGTATGCCCTCGCCCGGGCCGAGCGCGGTTCCGCGCGCAGCAAGGCGCCGACGAGTTCTCCGCGTGGTGGGCCTCCCAGCTTCAGGTGGCAGTGTTCGGCGAGGACCTGGCGCACAGCGCCGACGAGCTTGGCGACCTCGCCGCCATCGAGCAGCGACTGGACGCCAACTCCGACTTCCTCGATGACCGCGAAGCCGAATTCGTGTTCCGCTACGCCCCGGCGTGAGGTGCCGTGGACCCCTCTCCTCTCCGTGTTGTCTCCGTGCTCTCCGTGTCTCCGTGGTTGCCTCCGCCGTTGCCTCCGCCGTTGCCGTTCACCGCAGGTCCGGCGTCGCCGCCGGGCGAAATGCCTCCTCGCATCAGGCTCCACCCGCACGACGCCACTACCTGCTGCCAGGGGGATTCATCTTGCGCACTCTCCGCTGTCTTCTCATCGTCTGCCTTGCCCTGCCACTGATGGCACCATCCGTCGACGCCCAGGATGCCGCGGGGGCCGCTCGCTTCACCGATCATGGGATCGGGGCCCGCGTCGCTGAGGCGCGCGGGGTCGTTACCACGCAGACTGCCGATGGGCGCAGCCTGGTCATCGCCACGGCGCTTGACCAGGGGGCGCGGGGGTATCTGCTCGTCACGGACATCGACGCCGGCAAGACCGTGCAGGTCCGCTGCCCCGAGGGTATCCCGATGGGCGATACCTTCGGCTCGCTGATGGCGACCAACGGCCGCTTCTACACCGCCCAGAACGGCATCCTGCTGGAGTTCGACCCGCAGACCGGTACCTGGCTGTGGCATGGCAAGCCGGCCCCTACGAGCTGCTATCTGTCCTTCACCGAGTATGGCGGGACGATCTGGGCCGGCGGACTCGGCTGCTATCTCGTGTCCTACGACCCCGCGACGCAGAAGGCCCGCAACTACGGGCGGCTGGACCCGGCGGAGCAGTACCTGAGCTCGCTCGCGGTGGACAGTGCGGGGTGGGTCTATGGGGGGATCGGCACGGCGCGCCAGAACATCGTGGCCTGCAACATCGCCTCCGGTGAGATCGTGCCACTGGCTGCCGAGGAGGACCGCGTGCACGGCTCGGCGACGGTGTATGCCACCGAGGACGGGAAGGCCGTCGGCACCATCAATGGCAAGAGCTTCGTGCTCTTCGCGGGGAAGGCGACACCCGCCCGCCCCGGCAGTCTCGGGAAGGCGACGCCGACCGGCAAGGTCTACTACGGGCAGGTGCACCCGACGTTCCCCGACGGGCGCCGACTCGCGGGCTACAGCATGCCCGACCGGTGGCTGAGGGTCCAGGACCCCAAGACCGGTGTGAGCCGGCGCATTGAGTTCGAGTATGAATCCGGCGGGGCCTCGATCACCAGCCTGGGCCTTGGGCCCGAGGGCATCGTCTACGGCTCGACCTGCCACCCAATGCACTTCCTGCGGCTGGACACCGCAAGCGGCAAGCTGAGCGACTACGGTGCGGTCCCCGGCATCGGGGGCGGCAATATGTGCTCCATCGCCTCGATGGGCAAGTACGTGATGGGGGCGGTCTACTCGTCCGGGACCATGTGGCTCTTCGACACGACGGCACCGTTCAACCCGCTGGGCAAGCGGGAGGACCTGGCGCTCAGCGCGGAGGCGCTGATGAGGACGGGGAGCTTCCAGGGCGGCCACTTCACATACCTCAGCGGCGTGGACGTAGCGTTCTTCTGCGGCGACGCCTTCGGGGCGCAGGGCTCGTTCAGGCTCACGGTCCCCGCCGCGGGGGACTACTACCTGCACCTGTTGCCCCTGCTCAACGACACGTACTGCCGGGTGCAGTTCAGCCTCGACGGCAAGCCACTCGCGCCGCCGTTCAACCCGTTCTCGCGGACCACCGAGACGGGGCCGATGCAGGTCTTCGGGCCACTGGCGCTGACTGCCGGCGAGCATACCTTCAGCACCACGCTGCTCGACACTCCGGGGCAAAAGCCGTGGTTCTCGATCTGCTCGATGCAGCTCTCGCCGGAGCGGCTCACCGATCCGAACGCCGGCAAGCCAGCGAACCCCCTCTCCGTTGTGGGCTGGCATGACGACGTCTGCCGGCCTCGCGCGGCGCTGGCGCACCCCGATGGCAAGCACTTCCTGATGGCCGGGTATGCCGGCTATGGCTTCGTCGGTGGCGGCATTGGCATCTACAACGTTGCGACCCGCGAGGCGCAACTGCTCACGGCCGACAAGGACCTGCTGCCCGGCCACAGTTGCATCGCGCTGGTGGCCCTGCCCAATGGCGATCTGGTTGGTGGCACGGATGTCGCTGCGCCCGGTGGGGGTCACGCGATCGCGAAAGAGGCGGAGCTGTACCTCATCGACTGGCAGAGCAGGAAGCTGAGCTTCCATACCGCCCCCGTTCCCGGCCAGTCATCGATCATCAGCCTGGCGGTCGGAGCGGACGGCAGAGTGTACGGCCTCACCAATGGCTCGATCTTCTTCGTCTTCGATCCCGCGACACGCCAGGTGCTCCATGCCGAGCCCTGGAAGGCGTACGGCGCGCCGGTGCGTCACAGTCTCCACACCGGCCCGGATGGCGTGATCTACGCG
>CAZIWQ010000899.1:0-3213 GCA_964542355.1 uncultured Armatimonadia bacterium | reverse complement strand
AGGCACGATTAGTGTTGTTGTCGCCATTGATGAGCTCGCCGTTCGTGGAGGAGTACCACTTGGCGTGGCCGTCGGTCAGCACCACATTGGCGCCGTCGTTATGGGGGTGGACGAAGGTGTTGGCCGCGACCGTCGTCCAGGCTGTGAACTCCCCCTTGTTCGCATACGTGCCGTAGACGGTCCCATAGTCCAGCGACAGGATGATCTCCGCGGGGCGGAGGATGGCACTCAGGGTGATCGGCGCCGCGTAGTTGTTGATCCGCCAGTTGTACCCGTAGGACGGCGAGGCGTAGGCGCTCTCACGCTTGGTACCCGAAGGGCACTTGAACACCTGCGTGTTCTTGATGTACGGGCCGATGAAGTCCATCCAGCTCATGTAGTAGTCGACGACGCTTCCGTTGCTGGTCTGGTACAGGTTGCCGGGGTTCCCGCTGCCGGTCTGCAGTTGGCCCAGCCAGTACGGTGGGAACCTCTCATCATAGTCCTGGGTGTACTGCATGAACGCCAGGCCGATCTGCTTCAGGTTCGAGAGACAGGACGACTGCCGGGCCTTCTCACGGGCTCTTGCGAACACCGGGAACAGGATCGCAGCCAGGATCGCGATGATCGCGATCACGACTAGCAGCTCGATCAGGGTGAAACCACGTCTCATGACTGTGCCTCCTCAAAGTGGTGGTACAGCACCGCGAGTGCGCCTTCCGGGACACTCGCAACTGTATGCTTCGCCATGGGAGTAGGCGTGACCTCCGACCGTGATCTGCGGCCAGGGAGGGACATCCCACTCCACCGCGGAACGACGAAGGGACGAGCGGCCTGCACGCTCAGACAATGGCCATGGGGGACCGGGCCTTGCGGCTCGCACCCGGTCGTCAGACGTTCGGGAGGTGGGTAGCATGCTCGACGAGACCAGCCTTGTCGCCACGCTCGACGCCGTCAACGAGGCCTTCTTCCGGGGCACGAGGATCACGCCGCGCGAACGCGGCGCGGTGGCCCGCTGGCTGGCCGGACGCTGCGGGCAGCCCGGCTCGTATGCGGACATGCCCGCGCCGACGGAGGCGGACTTCGCATCCGCGCCCCGCCTGTTCACCGGCGAACGCATGACCTCCGGCGGCGGCATGGCCTGCAAGCTCGGGAACGAGGGCTGCCGCGCGCTCATCGTGCTCGGAGAGCCGAGCCGCGCCGTCGCCGACGCGCTGCGGCAGGCCGAGGCGGGGATGGCTGCCCGTCTCGACGCCCCCGCCGGCCCCCGCGCCGGCCACTACTGCTGCGCCTCGTGCACCGTCGCCTTCTGGCGTCACCTGTTGGCGGGGGGCCTAGATCACCAGGACGAGCGTCTGGCCAATGGCCTGCAGCACCTGACGCGGGCGCGGCAGGGCAACGGACGCTGGCGCGCCTTCCCGTTCTGGTACACCGTCTGGACGCTGACGGAGATGGACCCGGCGCAGGCCCGAGGCGAGCTGCAGTACGCCGGGGCGGTGCTGGAGCGGGCGGTGAAAGCGTCGGCCGCGGCCGACGACCCCTACCCCCTGCGGCGACAGGAGATTGCGCGGCGAGCCGTGGCCGTCATCTGACCGCGCGTCGGGGTCACGCGCGGGCACGGGAGGTCCGCCACCCAGCGGGGCGACCTCGGGATGCTGGTGGTGTTCGGGCGGGGGGCGCTGCGCGTCCAGCCCCCGGCCGGCATGGTGGCCTACGACGCCCGGGCCCACAGGCTGCTGGGCGGCGAGCCGAGGACCTTCACCCAGGAGCACAGCCCGGCGGTGGTGGTCTTGGCGCCACAGCAGGTGGCGAAGACCGCGCTGACCGCGCCCCGTCCGTGCAGCGAGGGCAGGCCGCGACTGTGAGCGTGCAGATCCAGCCCGGTCTGCGGACGGTGGTCCACCTGGCCGCGACCGGCCCCAACGGCGAGCCCCGGCCGTGGTACGACGTGGATGTCGCGATCGCGGACGGCACAGGCACAGCCGCCTTCCATCCGGCCCTCAATGACCCGGTGGGGGAGTGGACCTTCACCGCGACGGAGGTCATCGGCGGAGCCATGGCCACCGCGCCAGTCCTGGTGAAGTAGCGCATCTGCGCAGGCTGATGGAACGGCCGGGGGAACCCGCGCCGCGGAGGGAGCTCTCGGATGAAGCCCAACCTGACCCGGACGAACCGCAAACAGCTCTTCTTCCTGTACTTCATGGACTGCCAGACGCCACAGAAGCCGGGCGGCGGCAAGGACCAGACGTGGGAGCTCGCGGAGGCGGCCGTGCGGGGGATCGTGGACCTGTTCGAGGAGCAGGGCCTGATCCACGGTCTCGGCCTGGGCTCGGAGCCGGAGGTGGCGGCCCACCAGTCGGCTGTCTACCTCGAGGCGGCCCGGCGCGGCGCCTCGCACTGCGTGCACTTCCAGGTCCGGGGCTACCGCCCGCCCGGGGCGACCGAGGACTACGACTGGGAGCGGCCACTGTCGTTCTACGACTACGACGAGCAGCGCGAGGTGCTGGCGATCGCCACGGACCACTGGGAACAGGCCCTGGGGATGCCGGCGGAAAGCTTCAGCGCCTGTTGCACCGCGGCCAATGACTGGACGTTCCCGATCCTCGCGGAGCTGGGCTACCGCCAGTGCCACGTCTCTTCGCCGGGTCGCTGGAACCCCGACCCGCACGTGGGGCACTTCTGGTGGGGTGCCTACCCCGGCTCCCACCACGCCTCCGGCAAGTGCCGGCTCGTGCCGGGCGACCTGGAGCTCTACGAGATCCCGGGGACGCGCACGCTGACCCCGCAGGAGGTCCGGCCCGGCGTCTGGTCGCCGGCTGACTACCGGGCGGAGCTCAAATGCAGCTACGAGGCGACGATGGCCATCGCTCGGGCGTGGGTGGAGGACATGGTGCGCCGCGGCCACCCGCTGCTGTACATCTACGCCCCCACGCATAACACGTGGGATGTGGGGGACAAGACGGACCCGCGTCGTCGGGCGGTGGAGACGGCGATCCAGGTGGCTCGCGATCTGGCTGCGGAGCTTGCCCTGGAGCTGGTCCCGGCCAGCATGGCCGACATCCATGCCGAAGCCGACCGCCTGAACGCATTCTGAGGCAGGGGGCGGCACAATGGTGCGCCGGAGGGCCGGCACCGGTCGGCGTACCTTTCAGCCGGCATCGCCGCTAGCCCGATCTATTCATGAACACCCTGGGGCTCCGCCCCAAACCCCGCTGGGGCCACAGGCCCCAGACC
>CAZIWQ010000898.1:0-3215 GCA_964542355.1 uncultured Armatimonadia bacterium | reverse complement strand
CCCACTCAACGCTACTGTCGGAGGGAACGCCATGCCTGCGCGCGCCGCCCTTGTTCTGCTGCTTGTCTCCGCTGCTGCCCCCGCTCTCGCCGCCGAGCAGCCGCCCTGCGTCCTGTTCCTCCACGGCGCCGTGACTGCCCGTCCGGTCGGCGAAGACAACATCTTCGCCCGCCGCAGCTTCCTGCCGGATGAGAAGCTCCAGGAGCAGCTCGCCGCGGAGAAGATCGCCTGGGGGGCCGAGAACTTCTCCACCCGGCTCTCCTGGGACTTCCTCAAGCAGTTCAATGCCATCGTGATGCTCGACTTCCCCATCATCGAGAAGCATGCCGACCTCAAGGCGGTCATCGCCGAGAAGGAGCAGCTTCTGGCACGCTTCGTCGCCGAGGGTGGCGGCCTCCTGCTCACCGGGAACACCGAGTACGGCATGTGGGCGATGGAGCGCGACTTCGAGGAGATGAACCGCTTCCTCAAGCCGTACGGCGCGCAGGTCCTGCACGAGCAAGTCGCCGAGAATGACCGCACCCTCACGCTGCCGACGATGGGCATCAGTGCCCTCGGCTGGACCGGCAACATTGTTGGGCACCCGGTCACTGAGGGCGTGCGCGGCCTGCTCTATCCCACCGACCATGCCTGGTCGTACTGGACACATCCCCTGCAGGTCGGGCCCGGGTGGCAGGTTCTCGTCAAGGGCTCGGCGAGTGCCTCGACCTTCACGCGCCAGCTCGGGGGTGCCACCCACACTACGGAGGCCCCGCAGACCGCCGCCACCTACAAGTCCGAGCCACCGCTGGTTGCGGTCTCATCGTCCCCCGGGGCTGGCAAGGGCCGTCTCGCCCTCTGGCCCACCGTTCCCTCTGCCTTCATCATCGATGGCTACCATCCCTTCTGGGGCGGGGGGATCATCATGGCGGGCACGAAGGCGGACAAGCCTTCCGATGCCGCCCGTCTGCTGGTCAACCTGCTGCGCTGGCTGGGGGAGCCCTCGGCCGGGACCTTCGGCGGCTACCAGCCGCCACCGCCGAAGGGCGTCGGCGACGAGCCAGGCATGCAGCAGGTGGACTGGGACAAGGTCTCAGTCACGGGCAAGAGCCAGCCCAACTGCTGGCGCGGGCTGATCGGCATGCGCTCCAACCTCTCCGACGGCACCACGGCACCCGCCGACATGATTGCGGCCGCCAAAGCGGCCGGCTACCACTTCGCGGCCTTCACCGATGATCTCGGCAAGCTGACGGCCGCGAAGCTGGAGCAACTGAAGCAGGTGTGCCTCGAGCAGTCCGACGAAAGCTGTCAGGCCTTCCCCGGCTTCACCTACCGCGACCAGTCCGGAAACGACTGGTGCGTCTTCGGCCGGCAGATCCACTGGCCGAAGGATGACTGGTGGAGCAAGTCGGCCACCGGCGCCATCGAGATCAACAACCTGATCTTCCGTGGCTTCCAGTTCGCCCCGGTCATCATGCTTCCCGGTGACGCCGAGCCACCATGGCTGCAGGGCAACTTCAAGGGCATGGCCGTCCACCGCTATGAGGCCGGCAAGCTCCAGCGCAACAGTGAGAGCGCGTATCTGAAGCTCCAGCAGAACGGTTTCGACCTGTTCCCCGTCGTCGTGCACCGCGTCGGCTCACCGGCCGAAATCCAGGCCGCCGCCGCCGCACCGATGCAGACGTATGTCCCGTGGTGGGAGCTCGCGGACGTCATCAGCGGCATCTCAGGCAATGTCGCGACCTACCAGGGCCGCTACGTCTTCCATCGCCCCTCGTTCATCTCCGGCGGGCCTGTGATTGATGACTACCGCGTCTACAACTTCGGCAGCGCCGACCTCGCGATCCCGCAGAACGACCGCTACCGCGTGCACCTGCAAGTGACGAGCGACAAGGGCCTGCGGGAGGTCGCCATCTACGACGGCCCGGCGCTGTGGCGGCGCGTCCGGCTGAGCGGCGAGAAGACCTGGACCGGAGAGTTCGAAGGCTACCAGGACCGCAACCGCCACCTCCTCGCCATCGTCACCGACACCGCCGGGGGCAGAGCTATCAGCGCCGACCGCTGGACCTGCATCCAGGATGTCGGCCTCGTCCGCTGCACCGACAACCTCAACACCTACACCCACGGGAAGTTCAAGGCGGTCAACTACTACGCTCCGCGGGGCCTGGAGAGCTACATCGACCAGCAGGCCGGCAGCTTCGTCGGCTTCCCGTTCCTCGGCCTCCCGGAGACGGAGCGCCCCGCCGTCGAGCTGCTGATCGTGTTCATCAGCCGCTTGGCGTTCGTGAAGGACGATGTGATCGAGTGCCACTACGCCCCGACCGCCTCGGCCAACTGGAACCGCACGGACACCCCCGAGCGCGCCGAGCCGCAGACCGCGATTCGGGGCAAGACTCGCACGACCATGTTCGCCAATCGCGCCGACAGCACGGCCGTCTACCTTGTCGAGGGCGACTACCGCATCCTGCAGGACATGGACCTGCCACGCGGCAATATCCCCTGCTTCCGCGCGCCGTGGCTGACCGAGGCCGACGGGCTGTACATATCGCGCGTCAACGCCCCGGCCTGGGCCACGAAGCTGAACCTGCGCCGGAGCCACTGCTTTGGCACGCTCGACGGCATCGAGTACGTGGCCCAGTTCGCGCCGCTCGGGGGCTCCCGCGCCATCATCCCCCTGCAGCCGGGCCTGTCGTATGACGCCATCTTCAACGGCGAGCGCTGCTACCTGGCTGCCAATGTCGATGTGCCCACGAAGAAGCTGACGCGAGACCAGCCCGTGCAGTGGCGCTACCTGGCGGTCTGGGACACTGTCGGGGGCAAGCCGGACACCCGCTTCGTCGAGGACCTCTATCAGGCTCTCGGCCTGCGCGGCGAGCCGGCCTACACCGTCACGCCGGTCCGCGGCAAGGTGCTCGGGACCAGCTTCATCCTGCGCCTGCAGGCCGATGGTGGCGGCTTCGCCGGGAAGATCACCCGGGCGAACCTGCCGCTCGATCTGCCGGTGACCATCGAGGGCCTCAACGACCGCTGGCCTGCGGGGATCCTCTACAAGGGGAAGAGCGACCTCTCCATCCCGGTGTGGCGGATGAACAAGGTCGGTGACCGCTGGTCCGCCCGCGAGAAGCGTACACTCGACAATGAGCTGCGCCGCTTCCCCGTGCTCGACGGCCGGGGGATGCTGCAGGTGGACACCGAGCTTGGCGACCGCGACGTATACATCGGTAGCCTGCTGGTGT
>CAZIWQ010000897.1:0-3249 GCA_964542355.1 uncultured Armatimonadia bacterium | reverse complement strand
GCCCGCCACGCCCTCTACTTCAGCCTCAAGGCCGTGCCCATCTCCCACGCGTGGGTGTCCGTGGAGGACGAGCTCCGCTTCGTGCGCGTCTACTTCCACCTTGGCGCCCGCATGATGCACCTCACCTACAACCGCCGTAACGTGATCGGTGAAGGCTGCGCCGAGCCCGCGAATGGGGGGCTCAGCGACTTCGGCCGCGCAGTGGTGGCCGAGATGAACCGCGTCGGCGTCATCGTCGACATCGCGCACTCCGGGTGGCAGACGAGCCTGGAGGCCGCCCGTGCCTCCACCCGCCCGATGGTTGCCAGCCACTCGGTGTGCTGTGCGCTCAACGTCCATCACCGCGGCAAGCCCGACGACGTGATCCGCGCCATCGTCGACTCCGGCGGCTACATCGGCATCTGCGCGGTCCCGGCGTTCCTGGGAGGCACCGGCGACATCAGCGCGTTGCTGGACCACATCGACTACGTGGTCAAGACGTTCGGCGCCGACCATGTGGCCATCGGCACCGATACTGCCTACTCCTCAACCCGCTGCGGCGAGGAGTACCGCAAGGTCCCGGCGCGGTCGCGGGAGCGCACGCCCTGGCGCAGCTTCTGGGCGCCGGATGATGCCCTGTTTGACCGCCGCTGGCAGCAGGAGAGCCAGACACTGAGTCTGGCCTGGACCAACTGGCCGCTGTTCACGGTGGGCCTGGTACAGCGCGGGCACTCTGACGAGGACATCCGCAAGATCATCGGCGGGAACGTGGTGCGCGTAGCGCGCGAGGTCCTGCAGGGGACCGCCTACATGCCTTGACCCGCGTCTCCTCGGCGGTGTCGTCCTGAGGAGCGCGTGCGGCTTCGTCGCTGCCGCAGCGACGGAGGACCTCGTCGCAGACGCGAGACGGCCTGTGCCGTCCACAGAGGAGAGACAAGCATGGGTGACAACGTTGCCGACGCCCTGTTCCGTGCGGTCCGCCTGTTGACGCTGGAGGGTGACCTCGCCGCTCACATGGTCGCGGCCATTGATCGTCTGCTCTCGCGGCGGCTGAAGGCCAGCGTGTCCGCGCGGGCGGCGCACTGGCACCGCGACCGGTCCTCCCACCAGGCCTACGTGCGCTCGGTTGCGCCCAACCGCCGGCGACTGGCGAAGATCATCGGCGTGGTGGATCCACGCGAGCCGGCTGCGCTGCAGGCCTACGGTCCGGTCGATGGCGCCCGGCCAGGACAGACCGACCCCTGCGCGGGCCTGGTGGGGGAGGGGGCGGGCTATCAGGTCCTGCGTGTGCGCTGGGATGTGCTGCGGGGCGTCGAGGGGGAGGGACTGCTGCTCGTGCCCGCAGGCCCGCCGGTGGCCGATGTCATCGCCCTCCCGGACTGCGACGCGAGCCCGGAAGCGCTGGTGGGGCTGGCGGGGGGCGTGCCGGCGGAGGCCCAGTTCGCGCGCCGCCTGGCCGAGAGCGGCTGCCGCGTGCTCGTCCCCCTGCTGCTCAGCCGGGAAGATACCTACTCCGGTGCCCCCGACGTGCGCATGACCAACCAGCCCCATCGCGAGTTCATCTATCGCGCCGCCTTCGAGCT
Organism: uncultured Armatimonadia bacterium; assembly: GCA_964542355.1. GTDB lineage: Bacteria > Armatimonadota > Zipacnadia > Zipacnadales > JABUFB01 > CAZIWQ01. The sequence goes on along the minus strand of CAZIWQ010000897.1, from coordinate 1,687 downwards.
GGGACGCCACGTCATCGGCTACGAGGTGCACAAGGCGCTCGCGGCCGTGGACTGGTTCCGGCAGACCGTTCGCCGCCGGCCGGTGGGTGTCATCGGCTACGGCGAGGGTGGCCTCGTCGCTCTGTACGCCGCCGCCGTGGACACGCGCATCGACGCGGCGGCTGTCTGTGGCTACTTCGGTCCGCGCGAAGGCGTCTGGGCGGAGCCGATCTACCGCAATGTCTGGAGCCTGCTGGCGGAGTTCGGCGACGCCGAGGTCGCGAGCTTGGTGGCGCCGCGTCCGTTGATCATTGAGGCGTGCCGGCACCCCGAGGTGACGGGCCCGCCCGCCCCGCGGGACGGGCGTAGCGGCGCCGCCCCGGGCGTCCTGCAGACGCCGCCCACGGTTGCGGTGGAGCGCGAGGTGCGGCGGGCGCGGGCGCTGGTGGCCGGGCTGGAGCCGGCGGCCCCGCTCACTCTCGTCAAGTGCCCCGCGGCCCTCCCGGGAACCGACGCGACCCTGGCGGCCTTCCTGGACGCCCTGGGCGCCGACGGGGGCCTGGCCCCGGCCGGGGCGGCCCCGAGCGTGCGCACGAGCCTGCCGCCGCACACCGCGGCCCAGCAGCGACAGTTCGTGCAGCTCTTGGAGCACACCCAGTACCTGATGCGCGAGGCGGAGTTCACGCGCGCGAGCTACTGGTCGCGCGCCACGGGAGAGACCCCGCAGGCCTGGCAGCGGTCCACGCGGCGCTACCGCAAGCTCCTCGCCGAGGAAGTCATCGGGCAGCTCGGGGATGAGGAGGTCGCCCTCAACCTGCGTGCGCGGCCGATCTACGAGACCCCCGCGCTGCGTGGCTACGAGGTCATGTTCGATGTCTGTCGCGACCTGCCGGCCGATGGCATCCTCTTGCTTCCGCGCGACCTGGCGGAGGGCGAGCGGCGCCCGGTGGTCGTCTGCCAGCACGGCCTGGAGGGCCGGCCGCAGGATGTCGCCGACCCCGCCGTCGACAACGACGCCTACCATCAGTTCGCCTGTCGGCTCGCCGAGCGCGGGTACATCACCTATTCGCCCCAGAACCCCTATATCGGCCAGGATGCCTTCCGCGTCCTGCAGCGCAAGGCCAACCCGCTCAAGCTGTCGCTGTTCTCGTTCATCGTCCGGCAGCACGAGCGCATGTTGCGCTGGCTGGCCTCGCTGCCCTGCGTCGACGCGCACCGCATCGGCTTCTACGGGCTCAGCTATGGGGGGAAGGCCGCGGTGCGGGTGCCGGCGCTCCTGGAGGGGTATGCCCTCTCGATCTGCTCGGGCGACTACAACGAGTGGATCTGGAAGAACTGCTCGGCCCGCCATGGCTTCTCATACCTGTTCACGGGCGAGTATGAGATGCCGGAGTTCGACCTCGGCAACACGTTCAACCACGCGGAGATGAGCTGGCTGATCTGTCCGCGCCCGTTCATGGTCGAGCGCGGGCATTTCGACGGTGTCGGCTCCGACGAGTGGGTGGCCTACGAGTATGCGCGGACGTTCCGGTGCTATGACCTGTTGGGGATCGGCGACCGCGCGACGATGGAGGTATTCACGGGCCCCCACACGATCAACGGTGTGGGCACGTTCGAGTTCCTCGACAAGCACCTTAGGCGGTAGACGGCGGGGGTGTGGGGTGTGGTAACGGCTGTAGCGCTCTGTTCTGTAGGGCGGGGGTTCATC
>CAZIWQ010000896.1:0-3257 GCA_964542355.1 uncultured Armatimonadia bacterium | reverse complement strand
AATCAATTGGCGCTGGAAGATCGCTGCAAGGCGGGACCACGGGCGTGAGCCCGTGGCTAAAGTATGTCGCCCCGTCGGGGCTGAACGACATGCCGCATTGAGGTGAGTTGCTGATCCCGCAGACCACAGGTCGCCCGGGGTGACCGCGAGAGTGACGGCACCCGCCAGCGGAGATGCGCCGAGGAGGTAGCGCCCCCCCCCGCGCCTAACCTTTTCGCCATCCCCCCATCGGAGGCCACCGCGATGCCTCGCCTCGCTGCCTGTCTGCTCATGCTCACGCTGTACGGATGCGCTCTCGCCGCACCGCCGACGGTGCTGTATGTCTCACTCCAGGGCAACGACACCTGGTCCGGCACGCTGGCTGCTCCGGCCCGCGAAGGGACCGACGGTCCCTTCGCGACGCTGCAGCGCGCCCGCGACGAGATCCGCGCCCGCAACGCCGCCGGCAAGCCTGGCTCCGGCGTCTGCGTGCAAGTGCGCGCCGGGCTCTACCAGCTCCCCCAGCCCTTCGCGCTCGAAGCCCGCGACTCGGGGACCGAGCAGGCGCCCATCGTCTACCAGGCCTCCCCGGGCGAGAAGCCCAGCCTCTCCGCCACCCGCGTCGTCACCGGCTTCAAGCCCTATCAGGGCAAGATCCTGCAGGCGGACGTGAGCGCCCTCAAGGGGTGCTATTTCCGCCAGCTCTTCTACGAGGGCCGGCGCCAGCACCTCGCCCGCACCCCGAACTTCGACCCGCAGAACCCCTACGGTGGCGGCTGGTCGTACGTGGACGGCAAGCTGGTGAACATGTATGCCGAGCAGCCCGGCGATGACAAGCGCAAGCTGCTCTACCGGGAGGGCGACGTGCCGGCGATGGCCCGGCCGACCGAGGCCGAGGTCTTCATCTTCCCCCGCTACAACTGGTGGAACAACGTCGTGCCGATCGCGAGCCTGGATCGGGCCGCGCGCACCGTCACCCTCGCCGGCGATTGCTCCTATCCCATCCGTCCCGGCGACCGCTACTACCTGCGCAATGTCTTTGAGGCGCTCGACGCGCCGGGCGAGTGGTATCTCGACAAGGCGACGTGGACGCTGTACTTCTGGCCGCCGGGCAAGCTCGCGCCCCAATCCGTGACGGTCTCCGTTCTGCCGAACCTCATCACGATGAGGGATGCCGCGTGGGTCACCTTCCAGGGCTTCACTCTGGAGGGCAGCGAGAAGCAAGGCGTGACGCTGACTGGCTGCCACAACTGCACCATCGCCGCCTGCACGATCCGCAACACCGTGGGTGTGTGGGACTGGGGGTTCGCGGCCGTTGGCGTGGCCGGTGGCACCGACAACCGCGTCGTAGGCAATGACATCCACGATACCGGGGGGAGCGGCGTCGCGCTGTCGGGCGGCGACCGCAAGACGCTGACCCCGGCCAACAACGTGGCCGACAACAACTACATCCATCACGTGGGGCAGATGTACAAGCAGGGCGTCGGCGTTGCGATGTATGGGGTGGGCCTGCAGGCCACCCACAACCTCATCCACGACGGCCCGCGCATGGGCATCATGTTCTCCGGCAACAACCTGCTCATCGAGTACAACGAGATCCGCCACGTGAACCTGGAGACCGAGGACACTGGCGCGGTCTACACCGGTGGGCGTGACTGGATCTCCTCGCGCGGCAGCGTGGTCCGCTACAACTACTTCCACGACATCCTCGGCTACGGTCACGATCAGTACGGCCGCTGGCTGTCTCCGCACTTCGCGCGCGGCGTCTATCTCGACGACAACACCGGCGGCGTGGATGTCATCGGCAACCTCGTCGTGCGCTGCCCCACCGGGCTGGTCATGCTGCACAACGCTCGCGACACCGTCATCGAGAACAACATCCTCGTCGGCGGGCGCGACAACATGGTGCACTACTCCGGCTGGACCGACAAGCACCCGTTCTGGCTGAGCCACGTCAAGACCATGATCGCGGGCTACAACATGGTCAAGGACCAGCCGGCCTGGCAGAGCATGCGCTACCTCAACATCGGCCCCGAGCAGGCGACCTTGCCGGACGGGAAGATCATGGCCCACAACTTCTTCCGCCGCAACATCGTGTGCTACAACAGCGCGAAGGCACCGTGCTACGCCCTCGGCAACGTGAACCTCGACTACAACCACTTCGACGAGAACGTCATCTACAATGCCGGCGGGCCGGTGACGATGGGCCTGAGCAAGGTCGAGCCGCAGGACCAGTGGGCGGCATGGCAGAAGCTCGGGCAGGACAAGGCCTCCGTCATCGCCGACCCGCTCTTCGTCGACGCCGCGCACGACAACTACCGGCTGCGGCCCGAGTCGCCGGCGCTCAAGCTCGGCTTCAAGCAGATCCCGATCCGTCGCATCGGCCCATACGAGAGCCCGCTGCGCGCCTCATGGCCGATCGTGCCGGCGGCGGGAGCGCGGGAGCACCCGCTGGTCTCGCAGGACAAGCTCCCCATCCCGGCCGCCGCCCTCGTCCCGCGCTATCCGGAGCCGGTGGCGGTCCCCACGGCCGCGCAGGCCCCGGGCATTGACGGACGGCTCGCACCGGGTGAGTGGCCGCCGGCGCAGTTCAAGCTCGCCGAGACCCCCGGGCGCACCCCCGTCAAGTCGCTGCCCGGTGCGGCGACCATGGTGCATGACGCCGCCACCCTCTATGTCGCGCTCACCGTCCCGCTCCCCCCGGACGGCAAGCTCAGCCTCGGCGAGTCCTGGGGCCAGCATGACGGGGCCGAGGTCTGCCTGCAGGCCGTCAGTGGCAGGAAGGCCGGCGCCATCTTCGTCATCCACGGCTTCGCCAACGGCAAGTACGAGAGCGTGACCGACGCCGGGGCGAGTGTGGCGCAGGCGAAGGCGGTCGGTGACAAGACGAAGTACGCCGCGCAGGCGGGAGCGGGGCAGTGGACGGCCGAGTGGGCGATCCCACTGGCTGCCTTAGGGTCCGCCGGCAAGCCCGGCGCACAGCTCCGGATGAACGTGGGCGTGAACCGCACCAGCACCGGCGAATGGCTGACCTGGGCAGGGACGATGGCGCAGAACTGGGTCGTGGGTCAGGCGGGAGTGATCGTGCTGCAGTAGCCCGGCCGGTGTTGCCGTGCCGTCGCCCGTTGGCCGTTCGCCGTAGCCGTCGCCGTTGATCGTGCCGTTGGCCGTCGTCGTTGTAGGGCGCGCACCTGTGGCGCGCCGCCGTTGTCGTTGGCCGTTCTGCAGGGCGCGCACCTGTGCCCCGCCGCCGTTGTCGTTGGCCGTTCTGTAGGGCG
>CAZIWQ010000895.1:0-3258 GCA_964542355.1 uncultured Armatimonadia bacterium | reverse complement strand
ACGCTCGACCTACGCGGCGACCGTCCCGCTCTGCGGGATCCGGCCCCTCCAGTCGTATGCCACGGTCACTGGCAGCACGTGCGGCTGTACGACTGGGAGTGCCGGGCGTTTCGGGCGTTTCGGGCGTGTCGGCCGGGCAGGTCGACGGCGACACGGCGCAGAAGGTAAGCTGGCGGGAAGATAGTGTGTCGGTATCGCGGTCCACTCGCTGAGGATCTCATGCCTGACGGAACACCAGACGCGTACCACCGGAGGTTACCACCATGCCCACCGTCGCCACCCGATCACTGCCGGCTGTCGGTCGACTGGCCTGGCTGCTTGCGGGCCTGTTGTGCAGCGCGAGCCTGACATGGGCGGAAGACTGGCCCATGTACCAGCACGACAGCGCCCGCAGCGGCGTGAGCGGCGAGACGGTGACGCTCCCGCTTGCACGCCAGTGGTGCCACACCCCGGTGGCGCCACCGGCGCCGGGGTGGGCCGACCCCCAACCGGGGCCGGTGGAGGGGGTCATTGAGCCCCCGAAGGTCAAGTTCGATGACGCATTCCACGTGGCCGTGGCTGGTGAGACCGTCTACTTCGGCTCGTCGGCCGACAACTGCGTCTGGGCGCTGGACGCCGCGACGGGCGCCGTGCGGTGGCGCGTCTTCACCGGGGGGCCGGTGCGGCTCGCACCCACGGTCGTCGCCGGCCGGGTGTACGTGGGCTCTGACGACGGGAACGCCTACTGTCTCGAGGGGCAGACCGGACGGGTGATCTGGAAGCGTCATCCGGGACCGACCGAGCAGCGAGTGCTGGGGCATGGCAAGCTGATCTCGCTGTGGCCGATCCGCACGGGCGTCCTCGTCGACGCGGGCATCGCCTACTTCGCCGCCGGCATCTTCCCCGGTGAGCGCCTGTACCTGTGCGCCGTGCGGGCCGATGACGGCACGCCGGTGTGGACCAACGATGCAGTGTCCGATCAGGGAGCCGGACAGAACGGCTTGTCCCCCCAGGGCTACCTGCTCGCCTCCAAGACCTCACTCTACGTGCCCTCGGGTCGCTGCCTGCCGGCATGTTTCGACCGCAAGGACGGGCGCTTCGTCTACCAGCGCGCGGATGGGCGCTCGAACTACGGCGTGGTTGGCGGCGCCTACGCTCTCCTGGCGGGTGAGCAGTTGTTCGGCGGCACCGGGCAGATCATCGGCTTCGACCAGAGCTCCGGCAACATCGGCTTTGCGTGGTTCCCCGGCAAGCGTCTCGTCGTCACCACCGACACCTCGTACATGCTCTCCGACACCGGGCTCACCGCGCTGGACCGGGTGACGTACCCGGAGGCCAGCCGCAAGCAGATCGCGCTCAAGTTCCGCCGCAACTCCCTCGTCCAGTCCAAGCCCAAGGACCTCAAGGACCAGCTCAAGGCGCTGGACGCGGAGGCGGAGAAGGCAGCCGCGGCGGTCGCCGCCTGCACCCGCTGGCGCCTGGAACGCGGGAAGCTCGAGGCCATGATCGTGAGCGCCAACCTTGTCTTCGTCGGGGGGAACGGCGAGGTCATCGCTGTTGACAAGACCCGCGGGAGCGAGGTCTGGAAAGGCAGCTTCGAGGGGATCGCCCGCAGCCTCGCCGTCGCCGGCGGCCGCCTGTTCGTGAGCACTGACCGCGGCGAGACCGTGTGCTTCGCCCCCGGCAGCACCCCGGCGGCCGCGCCCGCGCCCCCCGCGGCTGTGGCCACTGCCCCGGACGCCACCTCCGCCCTGTTCGAGCAGGCGGCGGAGAGCATCCTGCGCCAGACCGGCATCCGGCGTGGCTACTGCCTCGTGCTCGGCTCCGGCACGGGCCGCCTGGCGCGGGAGCTTGCGAGACGCTCGGAGTTGATGATCTACGGCGTCGACACGTCGGCCGATCGCGTGCCGGCGGCGCGTGCTACGCTCGCCGCCGCCGGCCTCTACGGGCATCGCGTCTGTGTCGAGCAGGCCGCGGCCGGGCCGCTGCCCTACTCCGACTACTTCGCCAATCTGATCGTGTCCGAGGAGGCGCTGACCGAGGGGCGACTCTCGTACCCGGCCGGCGAAGCAGTCCGCCTGCTCAAGCCCTGTGGGGGGGCCTTGTGCATCGGTCAGCCGGCCGGCGGGGCGCAGGGCGTCCCCGCGCTGGCAACCGAGACGGTGCAGGCGTGGCTGGCCGACACCGAGGCGCGCAGCGCGGCGACCGCCCCCGGCGACGGGGCGTGGGTGACGTTCAGACGCGGCCCGCTGCCCGGCGCCGACAACTGGACCCACCAGTACGGCAACCCCGGCAATACCGCCTCGACCAATGATCAGCTACTCAAGTGCCCGCTCGGGGTCCTGTGGTATGGCGAGCCAGGACCCAACAAGGTCCCCAGCCGGCACGCGGGCAACGCCGCGCCGCTGTGCCTCAATGGCCGCGTGTACCTGCAGGGCATCAACCGGCTCATGTGCTTCGATGCCTACAATGGCCTCATGTACTGGGAGCGCGAGATTCCCGGCGCATACCGTGTTGGGATGGTCTACGAATCGAGCAACATTGCCTGTCGCGATGACAGTGTGTTCGTCGCCATCGGCGAGGAGTGCCTGCGGCTCAGCGCCCGGACCGGCGAGACGCTGACGAGCTACCGGCTCCCGGCCGCCGATGATGGGAAGAAGCGAACCTGGGCCTGGCTGGCGGTGGTCGGCAACACGCTCTACGGCAGCCGCTCGCCGAAGGCGCAGGTCAGTGACCTCGTCTTCGCGTTCGACATCGACAGCGGCGCCCTGCGCTGGCAGCAGGCGGGCACCACCATCCGCAACAACACTCTCGCCATCGACGAGGGGCGGCTGTTCTACGCCGACGGAACGGTGACCCCCGCGCAGCGCCAGGAGGCCCTGGGCAAGCAGATCAAGGAGCTGATGGCCCGCAAGGGGATCGATGCAGCCGCCGCCGAGAAGGAGCTCTCGAGCGCCGATGTGCGCATGGTGGTGGCACGCGATGCCAACACCGGCGCCGTGTGCTGGCAGCGCCCGGTGGACCTCACCGACTGCGGCCCCCATGTCCTGGTCGCCATCGCAACCCAGGGGGTCGTGGTATTCTGTGGTGCCCACTCCGACGGCCACCTGTGGCCCCAGTTCCTCGGCGGAGAGTATGCGGCGCGGCGGGCGACCGTCCTGTCCGCCGCCGACGGCCACCTCGTGTGGTCGAAGGCGATCGGGTATCGCATTCGCCCGCTCGTGGTGGGCGATCAGCTCATCGCCGAGCCGTGGGCGTTTGACCTGCACACCGGTGAGC
>CAZIWQ010000894.1:0-3260 GCA_964542355.1 uncultured Armatimonadia bacterium | reverse complement strand
CCTGCAGGGCAGAAGGACACCACACCCGCGTGCGGAACCCTCTCTCCCAGCGCGATGTGTGAACCCGGAAGGAGTGCTCCCGATGGCGAAGACTGTCAAGGTAGCCCTGATCGGCAGTGGCGGGATGGCCGCGGCCCATGTCCCCGGCCTCAAGGCGATGAAGGATGTCGAGATCGTCGGCTTTTGCGATGTGACCCTCGACCGCGCGAAGACGATGGCCGCCGAACACGGCGGTCAGGCCTTCGCCCGCCCCGACAAGCTGCTGGACACGGTGCAGCCCGATTGCGCCTACGTCCTGCTGCCCCCGTTCGCGCACGGCAAGGCCGAGATGGCCTGCGTCGAGCGAGGCATCCCGTTCTTTGTCGAGAAGCCGATCAACAACAACTGGAAGCAGGCCTGCGGCATCGCCGAAGCCGTGGCGGCGAAAGGTCTCATGACGTCGGCTGGCTACATGAACCGCTACCGCAAGGCGATCCAGCAGGCCAAGCAGGCGCTGGCGAAGGACGCGGCGGTCTATGTCTGCGGCGGCTGGATCGGCGGCAAGCCCAACCCCGACCCCAGTCGCCCCATCTCGATGTGGTGGGTCGATAAGTCCAAGAGCGGCGGCCAGTTCGTCGAGCAGGTCACCCACACCGTCGACGTCGTGCGCTTCCTGTGCGGGGAGGCCACGGAAGTGTGTGCCTTCGCCGCCAACGGCTTCAACGTCGGCGTCCCCGGCTATGACATCGATGACGCGATGGCCGTGTCGATCAAGTTCCGGCGCGGCGGCGTGTGCAACCTCGTCTCGTGCTGCGCGAGCGGCGCCAAAGGCGGCGTGTGGCTCGACGTCTACGCCGCCAAGACCGCCTACCAGTTCACCGGCTGGGACCATACCTGCAAGGTGTACCAGGCGGGCAAAGATGCCGAGACGATCCCCGGCGAGGGCGACATCTTCCGCATCGAGGACGACGCCTTCATCAAAGCTGTCCGCACCGGCAGCGACAAGGGCATCCTGTGCTCGTATGGCGATGCGCTGAAGACCCTGGAGATCACGCTGGCGGCGAACACCTCGGCGCAGAAGGGCAAGGTCGTCAAGCTGACCGCCTGAGCCGCACCGCGACCACGGGAACGGCACGGAGAACGGCACCGGCTCTGAGGTCCACGGAGGGCACGGAAACACCCACGACAACGGCAGAGGGGGAGGAAACGGGTCACGGCACGGATGCTGCAGCCCGTCCCGCCGTCTCTGCCGTTCCTCCCCCTTGCCGTCCGCCGTTTCTGTTTCCGTGTCCTCCGTGGACAACTCCCTCGCCGTCCCCTCGCGGGCTGTTCCCGCGTGGACTGTTGACCCCGGCCCCCGACATCCGCTATAATCAAACAAGCGTTCGATACGTACGAAAGGCACCTGCGGCCACGCAGAGCAGCCTCCGAGCCGTCAGCGGGGGCTCTGTGGCCGGGTATCCATGTCCGATAGCATCCTCATCCGTGGGGCTCGCGAGCACAACCTCGACAACGTCAATCTTGACCTGCCGAAGAACTCCCTGATCGTCTTCACCGGTGTCAGCGGGTCGGGTAAGTCCACCCTGGCCTTCGACACGCTGTTCGCCGAGGGCCAGCGGCTCTACCTCGAGTCGCTGTCGGTGTATGCGCGCCAGTTCCTGCAGCAGTTGCCACGGCCGAAGGTGGACCGGCTCGAGGGCCTGGCGCCCGGCATCGCGATCAATCAGGCAACGCGCGGACACAACCCGCGCTCGACCGTGGCAACGGTTACCGAGATCTACGACCATCTGCGGGTGCTGTACGCGGCCATCGGGCACCCTCACTGCCCGCAGTGCGGTGCGCCGATCGGGGCGCAGACGCGCGACGCGATCGTGAGCCGCATCCTCGCACTCCCGCCGGGCAGCGTGGTGCACGTCTTGGCGCCGGTGGTACGCGGCCGGCGGGGGGAGTTCCGTGATCTGCTGGACGACATGCGCCGCCGCGGCTACATGCGCGCCCGCATCGACGGTGAGGTGCACGAGACCGCCTCCCCCCCGCGCCTCGACCAGCGCCGCAAGCATAGCGTGGAGATCATCGTGGATCGGCTGGCGGGGCAGGCGGAGGCCCGCTCGCGGGTGGCGGAGGCGGTGGATGCGGCGTTGGAGCTGTCGGAGGGCGACGTGATCCTCGCCCGCGAGGGTGAACCCGACCTGCTCCTCAGTACCCAGTTCGCATGTCCGCGCTGTGACCTCAGCTTCCCTCCGCCGACGCACGCCAGCTTCTCGTTCAACATCCCGCAGGGGATGTGCCCGGAGTGCCAGGGGTTAGGGTCGACGCGGGCGATTGACGCCGAGCTCTTGGTCGAGCATCCGGACCAGTCGCTCGACGGCGGCGCGATCCCCCTGTTGCCCTCGCTGGAGAACCTCCAGCGTCGCCACTGGTATGAGGGGGTAGCCCGCCACTTTGGGTTCACGCTCGCCACGCCGTGGCAGGAGCTCACCGAGAAACAGCGTGAAGTGCTCCTGTACGGGTCGCAGGGCCAGCTTATCGAGTACCACTACCGGGACCCGCGCGGCCGCTGGGACTGGCGGCACGCCGGGGTCTGGTGGGGGATCATTCCCGAGCTGATGCGCCGGCAGAATCGTCTCCGCGCGCGCCCGCTGCGCGAGCGGTTCGAGGCCATCATGCGCACCGGACGCTGCCCGGCATGCCGGGGCAAACGGCTCAAGCCCCAGAGCCTGGCGGTGACCGTGGGCGAGTTGTCGATCTCCGATCTGTGCGCACTGACCGTCGAGGCGGCGGACGATTTCTTTGCTACGGTGGAGCTTGCGCCCAGTGAGCAGTTCATCGCCCAGGATGCCCTGAAGGAGGTTCGCGATCGTCTGTCGTTCCTCAAGCATGTGGGGCTGGAGTACCTGACGCTGGACCGCTCGGCCCCGACGCTCTCCGGCGGCGAGGCACAGCGCATTCGGCTCGCCAGCCAGGTGGGCAGCGGGCTGGTCGACTGCCTCTACGTGCTCGACGAGCCCAGCATCGGCCTACACTACCGCGACCAGGGCCGCCTGCTCGATGCCCTGTTGCACCTGCGCGACCTGGACAACACCGTCATCATCGTCGAGCACGATGAGCAGACGATGCTGTCGGCCGACTACATTGTGGATTTCGGCCCCGGCGCCGGGGAGCGCGGGGGGCAGGTGGTAGCCTGCGGCACGCCGGCTCAGGTCAAGCGCACCGCAGCCTCGCTCACGGGTCAGTACCTGGCCGGCCGGCGCACGATCCCGCTTCCACAGCAGCGTCGCGCG
>CAZIWQ010000893.1:0-3278 GCA_964542355.1 uncultured Armatimonadia bacterium | reverse complement strand
TGCCAAATGCCAAATGCCAAATGCCAAATGCCGCCGTTCCCCCGAAAGGCTGTGAGCCTCCATCCATGATGACACCCAGGCGACCTCACACAATCCCGCCGGCCCTTGTCTCGCGGCTCGGCCTGCTCGTTGCCGCTGCCACCCTCCTGTGGTACCCGAGGGCCGCGGTCGGTGCCGATGACCAGGCCCAGTGGATCAACGCCCGCGACTGCGGCGCCTCCGGCTCGGACTACCAGACCACGGCCACGACGACCGCCGGCTCGAACCAGATCACCGTCGCCGGGGTCGGTGACTTCCGACCCGGCCAGGGCGTAATGGTCTCGCGCTGCAACACGCACTACCGCAACCAGGTGCTATGGGGGCCGCAGAGCGCGTATGCCGCGTCACGCCCCCTCAAGGACACGGTGGAGATCCGCGGCTATGACGGCAGTGCCGGGAGCTGGACGGTCTATGCCCTCGACGTCCTTCCCGGGGCGCCCCCCTCGTTCCGCTGGACCGATGACATCGGGCGGACGTGGAAGCCGACCGTCCCCATCACCGGTGACTGGCAGCCGCTCAACGGGGGCACCGAGGTGCGCTTCGGCAAGCTGGACTGGGAGTCCGGCTGGGTGGTCACGTTCAGCGCTCGCGATCAGCTTGTGACGACGATCGAGAAGATCGAGGGCAATGTGCTCACGCTAAAGGACAGCGCCAACCGCGCCGCCACCGACGCGGTCGTGCGTCACTGCGACGGCCTGGCGCTGCAGGCGGCGATCGACCGCGGCCTCAAGGAGAAGCGCAATGTCCTCGTCCCCGTGGGCTGGTACCGTCTCGCCGGCGGCCTCACGGTGCGCGATGCCACCGGGATCACCATCGCGGGCGAGAGCGCAGTCAACACCGTCCTGGACATCAGCGAGGGCGAGGGAGCCTGCTTCAACCTGCGTGATGGCACGGAGGTCACGATCAAGAACTTCCGCATGACCGGCCACTCGGGCTTTGCCGAGCGCGATCAGGCCGGGTACCTCAGCACCCGGGGAGCCCGGGCCGTCTGGGGCTTCTACCTCAAGTCGTGTAACGCGCTCGGGATCACCAATACCGAGCGTGTGCTCGTCGAGAACTGTCACGCCACCCGCATGTCGGCCGAGTGCTTCTATTCCGGGGGCCGGGGCCGCAGCAGCACCCGGGAGCCCGCCCAGTACACGAAGGCCATCACCTACTCCCGCTGCTCGGTCGTCGACTCGGCCCGCAATGCGTTCAACAACAACGACCATGCCGAGAACACCAGCGTGCTCTACTGCCGCATCGTGGATGTCGGGGGCTGCACGTGGGAGGGGGCGTCGCGCTTTGTGAAGTTCATCGGCAACTACGTGCGCAACGCCGGCACCGTCGCAATGGGCAACGTTCGCAGCCGGAGCGAGGAGTATGAGAAGCTGGGGACGGGGCAGCACATCGTCGCCGACAACACCTTCGAGAGCATCACGCCCTACGGCGGCTGCGCGATCCGGGCCGGGGCATGCGCGACCCAGGTCGTCGTCACCAACAACCTGTTCATCAACTTCGGCTCCTCGGCGATCGAGATGAGCGGGGCGACCGGGCCGCGTGACCTCCCCGCCGGCTCCACTTCCATCATCGGCAACGTGCTCGACATGACCTGTGTCACCGACAAGCCCGGCGCGCGCACGGCGATCGACGTGAGCGCCTCCGACGCGCTCGTGAGCGACAACCAGATCTACGTGCGCGGGGCCTGCGACCCGCGCGTCACGGCGATTCGCCTGCGTGAACCAGCCCTCAACCTTACCGTCCATGACAACCTGATCCGCAACTGCGGGGTGGGCATCCAGACGAGCCGGGCTCAGGCGCGCGTTCAGGAGGTTGTTGATGCCAGGACGTTCGTCTGCGCACCGGGCGGCGTGCCCTATGAGCGCCGCCAGTCCCATCGCTACCGTGGCTGGAACGTCGTGTGGACCAGTGGCGGCAAGGCCGTCGGGCAATCGGTGATCGAGAGCTTCGACCCGGAGACCACCCGCTTCACCCTCCGGGAGGCGCGGGAGACGAAGGTCGGCGACATGTTCGAGGTCTACCCCCCTGCCGGCGCCAACTGGAACCTGCACAGCAACACCCTCGCCGCGTGCCAGAGCCCGTTGGTGCTTGATTCCTACGGCAGCCCGACCTCGCTCGTGAAGGCCAACACGGTGACGCGCGGGGAGGCCACCGGGGTCAAGCAGGCGGTGGATGTGCGTGGCCTGTTCAAGTTCATCGGCAATCAGTTCTGCGGGTTCGATGAGCCCAACTCGGTCGTGCTGGGCCTCACACCCGCCCGCCTGGGACGGCCCTGCCCCCACCTGTATCGCGGGAACAGCTTCGAGCGCTGCACAACCGTGGTGGGCGAGGCCCAGAAGAGCCTCTGGGAGGCGGCGACAACGGACGGCAACCTGTTCCTCGATTGCACGAGCGTGCCGGCGGCCGGCGGGACCGCACACGCCGCCTTACCTGTGGCCCCGGTGGTGTTCACGCCGCCCGTCCGTCCGACGCTCAAGGCCTTCCGCCTCAAGACACCGGTCACGATCGACGGGGCGGTGGAGGAGTGGCCATGGACCGACGCGACGCACGTGGCCGCACTGGCGCAGACGCCGGCGGGGGATGCCGCCGCCGGTCCCCGGGGGTCGCTGCTGGCCGCCCGCGATGAGACGGCCGTCTACCTCGCCGTGCGGGTGCCGGCCCCCCCGGGCACCGCGCCGCGAGTGAATGAGAACCCCTACCAGAGCGACGGGATGGAGGTATCGTTCCAGGTGGCAGAGCCGACCGTCAGCGGCCCGATCTACATGCTGTGGGGCTCGGCCGGAGGGAGCTTCAGCCCGGTGGAGGCCGGCGGCGCCTCTGGCGCGCAGATGGGCAAGCTCCAGCAGCAGGTGCAGTTCGCCGCCCGCCGGGGCCAGCAGGAGTGGACCTGTGAGTGGCGCGTGCCATTCGCCGCAGCCGGCATCGACCCGGCGAAGACGCATCGCCTGCTATTCAACCTCGGCGCCCTGACGAGCGCTACGGAGACATGGTTAGCATGGGTTGGCACCGGTGCCGCACTCTACCTGGTCGACAACGCCGGCCAGTTGGTGCTGGAGGACTGACACCGCCACTTGCCATCGCCGTGTGGGGCAGGCTTTCCAGCCTGCCGCCGTTGCCGTTTGCCGTCGCCGTTGGCCGTGCTGTCTGTAGGGCGGGGGTTGATCCCCCGCCGCCGTCGTCGTCTGCCGTACCGGCCTCACCCCCCGGCCCCCTCTCCGTGCCGGAGAGGGGGTGTCAGC
>CAZIWQ010000892.1:0-3279 GCA_964542355.1 uncultured Armatimonadia bacterium | reverse complement strand
GGGCGACAGACGGTAGCGAGGGGCGTGAGCCCCTGGTTCGCGGCCCCGCCTCCCCCTTTGTCCTCCCCTGTTCGCCCGCGCCGCCGGGACGGCGGCGCGGGCGAACAGGGGAGGGAACACGGCCCCCCCACAGGAGCGCCGGAGAGCCCAGCAGGCGCGCGATCAGCGCGCCTGCTTCGAGCGTTCGGCCTGCTGGTGCGCCCGGCGGGCGCCTGGCGAGGCCGCCCCTCAGCGAGGCGCTTCAGCGCCTCGACACCGTCGTCGCCACGTTCGCCTGCGCCCGTGAGGGCGCTCGGAGCCGCGCCGCGGCACCGCATCGGTGTGCATCCGTTGGTAGCTACGAGCGTGGTCGCGGGCATGCCACGACCCGCGGCTGGTACTGCCGCCGCTCGATGGCTGTCCGGCACAACGGCCCCACGGCGAGGTCCTCTTCCGGATCGACAGTCTCGCAGAGATCGGGACCGTGCTGTCTCGGTCGCCGGACGTGCTGCGCAAGCTCGGGTTCAGCTTCCGCCAGATCCACGAAGGGTTGTGTGAGAGCGGCCGAGGAGCCGTACTGAGGCCGCGACGCCGCGCTCCGAGGCTTGCAGAAGCCGCTCGCAGCCATCTATGGTAAGCAGTCTCGTGTTGTGTCGCCCCGGTCGGGGCTGCGCACACCGATGCGACACGGAGCCACAGCTTCCACGCGCGGCTCTCCCGCAAGGCAAGCCCCCTGGGGTCGGTCACGGCATCCGCGAATGCGGGAGTCGATCACTCCGGGCCGGCGTGTTGGCTCGCGCCGCTGGCGGGACGCCCCTGCTTCCCTCGGCGCCCGGGCCGCCGTCCCGGCGGCTCGGGCGCCGAGGGAAGCAGGGGTGGAGGGGGCCGCCAACCAGGGGCTCACGCCCCTCGCTACCATCTGTCGCCCCGCTGGGGCTTGACGGCACGCCGCTTCGCGGCGCGCGGGCCGTCCTCAGCAACCGCCCGACAGGAGTGTCGGGCGTACCGACCTGCGCCGTGGACCGCTCGTGGGTCCCCGTGAGGCGCAGACGGCGTACCGACCTGCACCCGGAACCGCTGGCGGGGCCTCGTCGCACGGAGCGGTGCGCGGTACCCCCGCGCCCGGAAGTCTGTCGCGGGCGGGGGATGTGAGAGCGATGGCAACGGCGAACCTGCTGTCGAGCACAACCGACGGTAGGAAAGGCCTCCCCCATGGTTCGCGTCATCTACTCGGCCCTCGCGCTTGCCCTCGTCGTGATCTTGCCGGCGACTGCCGGTCTGGCCGCCACGTACCAGCTCAGCGCCGTGACCGTGCCCCGGGGCCCGGCCCTCACCGGCGACCTCTCCGATCCGCTGTGGCAGCAGGCGGCGCGGGCCCCGGCCTTCATCGCGGCCGACGGCCTCAGCAAGCCGCAAGCCGCGACTGAAGCGTTCCTCCTGGCCGATGCTGAGTATCTCTACGTCGGCTTCGTCTGTCACGAGCCCAAGGTCGGCCAACTGGCCGCCAATGCCACGGAGCGTGACAGCTCGGTATGGAGCGATGACTGCGTCGAGCTCCTGCTGGACCCGAGCAATGGCGACAGTTGGATGTACCACTGGATCGTCAACACGAAGGGCACGCTGTGGGACGGTTTGCACGGCCTCGCCGGCGCGGATACCGAATACACCTCCCATGCCACGGTGAAGACAGCGATCGGTGCCGACCGCTGGAGCTGCGAGCTGCGGATCCCGTGGGCGGATGTGAGCGGGCCGCCGCAGGCGGGCGAGACGTGGGGTCTCAACTTCTGCCGCGAGCGCAAGCTCGACGACCAGGAAGTCACTTCCTGGGCCCCCTCCTACAACAACTTCACCGACCCCGGCTACCTGGGTGAGGTTGTGTTCCCGCCGGCTCCGGGGCCGGTGGCCGTGCGTATCCTGTCGCGCGGCGCGACCAGCAGCGATGCCAATGAGCGCGGGCTCAACATCTTCAGCCTCACGGCGGACAACCGGGGCACCGGTGCCGTCACTGTGAAGGCCGGGGTCGTTGCCGCAGGCAAGTCGGTGGCCAGCGGGCAAGTGCAAGTGCCCGCGGGGCACAGTCAGGCGCTGAAGCTGCCGTACCTCGTGCCCGCCCAGGGACAACCCCTGCTGGACTTCCTGGTGCAGGTGGGGGACGCGCGCGTCTACGATGGCAAGCTGACGGCGCTCAAGCCGACGGGCAAGCTGGCCCGCTCGTGGATCACGCCCGACCCGCGGTATCAGGAGCTGCTCGGCCAGGAGCCCCCCGGCCTGCGCAGCCAGGGGCACCTGATGTGGTCACACCTGATCATCGTCCCGCAGAACCGCGAGGCGGCCGTGCGCCTGGGCGTGCGCTACGTCCTCGACGAGGCCTACGGCGAGTACGGGGTGCACAAGAGCCATATCATCAGCTCCGGCAAGCCGGGAGGCGAGCAGGCGCAGGCCTTCGCCCGTCACCAGGTGACCACGGTGGTGGAGGGGCCGGCCCACGCTCAGGGCTCGCCCTGGGTCCTCGACCCGGCCAGCGTCGAGAACCTCCTCGCGTTCTTCGAGAAGCTGCTGAGCGAGCCGCATCCCTATCTGTGGGGCGTCTCCGCCGGCGACGAGATGGACGAGATCGCGCTGTGGGAGGGCGCGGCGTTGATGGCCAAGCCGCCCGCCGACTTCCCCTACCTGCAGCAGGCCGATGCGGAGGTCAAGCGCGACTATGGCGGCGGCAAGTGGGGCATCCCCACCGGCAAGCGCGATCCGAGCCCGTACAAATGGAGCGCGTACCGTCGTTGGTGCTCGGCCAAGATGCGCGAGCGGCACACCCGCCTGCGCAACCTCGTCAAGCGCTACGACCCCACGCTCCCGCTGCTGGGTGCCGACGCGCAGGGCGGGCGGCTGATGCCGTACGAGTGGAGCAGCCAGGCCGACATCTTCGACATCTTCACCCAGCAGTGGACGCCGAACCGGACCCGCTGGCGGGCCCAACTCGGCTGCATCAGCAAGCTGCTGAGCGACCTGACCGGCAAGGACGTCTGGCCCTGCGCTCATGTCGAGCGCTACACCATGGACCCGACGCCTGAGGAAGTGGTGGAGGAGCTGAGCCAGATCTTCCGCAACGGCGGGACGGGCGTCCATCTCTACATGCCCGACACCGGTGGCGGCGACAAGCTCGTCGGCGACACGCGGGTGTGCTACTTCGGCTCCCCACGGCGCTACCACACGATCATGAACATCCTCGATGTGTCGCGTAGCATGCCGCGACCGCGCTTCCCCGCCGACAGCCGCGTGGCCATCCTCTTCAACGACGACACT
>CAZIWQ010000891.1:0-3280 GCA_964542355.1 uncultured Armatimonadia bacterium | reverse complement strand
CTCGTCTGTCTGGACCTCGCGCGTATGGTACGTCTGTTCCCACCCGCCGTGGCGTCGACCTCCCCCCGGCGCATCCGTCGAACGAGGGCGTTCGCCTCGACCTCCCCTGCCTGCTGTCCGAGCACCGCATGTGGGCTGCCGCCCCGGGCGAAAGGTCGCGCCTGCATGCACGCGGAACACGCGAGCGCTGTGGGCGAGTTGCATCACCGCAGAACCGCGACCGAGGTGACACCATGTCTGCACGATGGCTCCCTGTGTTTGCGCTGTTGCTGGCGACGCTGGTGAGTGTGGCGACGGCTCAGACCGAGGAGGTCCAGTGGCGCACCGGCGCGCCTCTGACGCCGGCCGTAGGTGTGCAGGCGACCGGCGTCCTGGATGGCCGTCTGGTGGTCGCGGGCGGCAGCTTCTGGCCCGAGGCTAACCGCAAGGAGTACAGCCGGCTCGTGCGCGCCTTCGACGCGAAGACCAACACCCGGCGCCACGGTTGGCGACGCCCTGTACCTGGCCGGGGGCTGCGATGCCGACCACGTCTTCCGGCAGGCATATCGGCTGAGCGGCGGCGCCTGGACAGAGCTGCCGCCGCTGCCGCGACCCCTGGCCCTCGCCGGCGCCGCGGCCATCGGCACCCGCGTCTATGTCGTCGGTGGGTGCGATCAGCCGGTCACCCTTGCCGGCGCCTCCAACGGATGCCTGGTGCTCGACACCAACGACCTCGTCTCTGGCTGGAAACAGTTGGCTCCGCTGCCTGGACCCGCTCGGGCCATTCCCGCAGTCGCGGCTGAAGGAGGGAGGCTGCTTGTCTTCGGCGGCAGCGCGGCCGCCGGCGGCGACAAGGTGGACGACTTCGCCGACGCCTATGGCTATGACCCCGAGGCGGGCGCCTGGAAGCGCCTGCGAGATCTCCCCGTCGCCCTCGGCGGGCCGGCCGCCGTGGGAACAGGCCGTGGCCACGCACTGGTGCTCGGCGGCGCCTCCCAACTGACCGCGGCTGGCTTCGTCCCCGATGTCTGGTGCTACGACCTGGCTTCGAATGACTACGCCTGGGCAGGCGAGCTACCTGTGGCGATGGGGGCCGGTGGCTTCGTGCGTTGCGGCGACCTGATCCTCGGCGCTGGTGGTGAGGACAGGCCACGCAGCCGGACCGCGACCACATTCATCGGCACCCTCCAGTCCCGGCCGTCTGTTCGCTGGACGTTGGAGCCCGCCGCTCGCCTCGGCGACGCCCTGCGAGACGAGGACGGCGCATGGGCGGTTGCCGACGGGAAGATCACCCAGTCGGACACCGCGGCGGCCCCCTCCCGGCTCTTCTTCCCGGCCCGGGCCTTTGGTGACCTGGACTTCGTCGTCCGCTTCAAGCTGACCGACCCTGGCGCATCCGTGCGCGCGGCCGACCTGTTCTTCGGCGCCCGGGACACCGCCGCCTTCGACTACCTGCACCTTGACAGTCAGCACAACATGGCCGCCTTCGCGCGCTCCACGCCCCACGAGTTCTGGACCCAGCCGCAGCGCTTCATGAAAGCCGGGGTCACCTTCGGGGCCCCGCATGAGGTGCGTGTGGTGACCCGCGGGAACCGGTGGCTGGCGTTTCTCGACGGCCGCCGGGTTGGCGAGGTGACGCGAGAGCCCCTCGGGCCCGGAGTCGTCGGGCTCGGCACCTGCAGTGCCGGAGCCCAGTTCCGCGACCTGCGGGTCATCGGGACGCCCGTGACCCTGCAGCAGCCCTTCGGCGCGGGGCCCACCCGGAGCCTGAGGGTGGCCGCTGCCCCGCCCGGCCCCGGGAGCTGGCGCCCTGGCCTGTTGGCCGACGACACCGGCGCGATCCGGCTCGGCTTCGACAGGCCGGACGGCGGGCGCACCGTGCTGCTCTCCACGGATGGCGGTCTCCGCTGGTCGCCAACCACGACAGAAGTGCCACCCGCGACGCTGGGGCCCCTCGCCGAGGGCCCCTGGTCAGAGCTGCGCGAGCCTGGTTGTACCACCCTCAAGTGCCGCGATGGCGAGCTGATCGTCGCCTTCAAGGCCCGGCAAGGCGGCCTGCTTGTGGCTCGCAGGCGCGTCGCGGATGGCCGCTGGGAGGGACCCGTGCAGGTCAGTCGCCGCGGCTCTGGGCCCGCTGCCCTGGCGGAGCTCCCGGATGGGCGCGTGCTGGTGGCCCATGGTGACGACCAGGCGCGCAGCCTCCGCGTCGCGGGCGTCAGCCGTCAGGGCGCGGAGCTCGCCACCGCACTGCTCGGCGCCGAGCCCCCACTGCCTGGGCCCAAGCCGCTACCGGACGTTGTCTGCCCGGTCTCGCCCGACAACCCGCGCAATACCGAGGGCTCCATCGTCGAGCTCAGGGATGGACGCCTTCTCCTGGCATACACCCGCTTCTACGGCGGCGGTGGGGACGACGCCCGAGCCGACATCTCAGCTCGCCTCTCAACCGACGGCGGCCAGACCTGGAGTGCCCCGTTCCTTCTGCAACCAAACGACGGCGCGCAGAACGTGATGTCTGTCAGCCTCCTGAGACTCGACAACGGCGAGCTCATGCTCGGGTATCTGCGCAAGAACTCCGACGCCGACTGCCGGATGATCGTGCGTCGCTCGCGCGATGATGGCGTGACGTGGGGCTCCGAGGTCTGCGCCACCGAGCCGACCAACTACTATGTGGTGAACAACGACCGCATCATCCAGCTCCGCTCCGGTCGGCTGCTCGTGCCGGCAGCCGACCACGGAGACAGCGCCCGTGGCCTCCCGGCAGTTGCGGTCTGCTACCTGTCCGACGACCGCGGTGCCACCTGGCGACGCGGCGAGGGGCGCGTTGAGTTGCCCGGCGTGGGCTGTCAGGAGCCGGGGTTGGTGGAGCTGACGGGGCAGTCTCACGGCGAGGGCCGGCGCACGCTCATGATCATCCGCAATAGCCTCGGCGCAATCCGCGTTGCCGTGTCAGCGGACGGCGGATCCACCTGGGGTGCGCCGGAGGCAACCACCCTCACCACACCGGTCGCCCCGGCCACAGTCAAGCGGATCACCTCGACTGGCGACCTGCTCATGGTCTGGAACAACTCCAGCGGTCCGCGCGTGCCTCTCACGACCGCCATCTCCCGCGACGATGGCAAGACCTGGGAGTGCATCCGCGACCTGGAGCCCAAAGGGTCATCCTTCGCCTACACCAGCGTGACCTTCGTGGGCGACACCGCGGTCCTGTCGTACTGGACTGCCTTGCCCGGGGGCCTCGCGCTCAAGGTCCGGCGTGTCCCCATCGCCTGGTTCTATGGACAGGGCGATGCTCTCCCCTAGA
>CAZIWQ010000890.1:1464-3281 GCA_964542355.1 uncultured Armatimonadia bacterium | reverse complement strand
TGCGTGGCATGGTCTGCTCCGGGAGGCCGACGCGCCGTCCCACCCCTGCGGGACCGCGCCCTACAACGGCGAACGGCGCATCCGCGCTACTTGCTCAGCATCACCATGCGATACCCCAGCCGCGGCACCTCAAGCCTCATCACCCCGTCCGCCATCGGCAGCGCCGTCTTGTCCGGCCAACTGATCGCCTTCGCGCCGGCACAGCCCAACCGCGCCAGATTGATCCTGACATCCCCGCTCCGATCCTCTTTGCCCACATTCGCGACCACCAGCAGCACGGCGCCGTCCGCACGCCGGTAGGCGCTGGCATGGATGTCCTTGAGGTCGCAGCTCAGCGGCGGCTGCGGGTCGAAGTAGGGGATGAACTCCGCGCCGACATAGCCGAACTCGTCGAGCGCCGCGAGAGCGTCGTCGATCACCTTCGCGTTGCACCAGATGGGCCAGACGTTCATGTTGTGAATCATGATGAGCGCCATCAGCCCGCGCGTCGGCTCGACCTGCGGGCGGTGCTCCTCGTCGAACTCCGGCAGGAAGTAGGGCGCCAGCCCCCACTGCCGGCCCATGTACTCCGCGCGGAAGGCCTCCAGCGTCGAGACGTCCATGTAGCTGTCTTTCACGACGCCCCGGAAATGCTCGCCGTCGAGGTAGGAGTCATCGTAGGCGAGGACCGGCACCACGACCTTCCCGGACATGTGCGCCTGGGTCCAGGTCGGCCACGGCAGCGACTTCACCATCGCGTAGTTGCGCCGGTACAGCGCCCGATAGCCCAGGATCGGGTAGCTGATGTGCTCCGTGCCGTCGCGCACATAGCCCCAGCCGGAGCGCGTGTTGCTCGAGGTGTAGGGATGCGTCTGGTCGTGGTAGGTCCCGTCGATGTGGTACTTCTCCATAAACTGCTTCGTCTTCCAGATGATGAAGTCCGAGTAGCCCT
Source organism: uncultured Armatimonadia bacterium (assembly GCA_964542355.1). Lineage (GTDB taxonomy): Bacteria > Armatimonadota > Zipacnadia > Zipacnadales > JABUFB01 > CAZIWQ01. The sequence goes on along the minus strand of CAZIWQ010000890.1, from coordinate 2,350 downwards.
TGCCGACCGGTGAGACCAGCGCGAACTGGTGCTTCCAGCCGGCTTCCGGGATGCTCGAGTCGTAGGCCTTCCCTTCCCAGTCGCGCCGGAACAGTTGCCACTCGGGCGTGTTGTCGGTGACCCATGTCAGGCACAGGTAGGGGACCGCCAGCAGCCCGCGGTCGTGCAGGCCCTTGATGTGAGCGCCGAAGGCGGCCTCGTCGGCGGCCGCGGGCCAGCCGAAGGCCGCCAGCGAGTCCTTCTTGTTCGCCTGGGGCCACACGATCTGGATGTTCTGCCGGGCCTGCACCTGGTTGCCGGCCAGCGCGCCCGTCATGCGCCACTTGTGCCAGTCCTGCGCGATCGCCTTCACCGGGGTCGCCTGCAGCCCGAACACGAGCTTCCAGCCCTCCGGCAGCTTCTGGCCCTTGCCCAGCACGTTCAGCCGGAGGATGACGCGGTCGCCCTGGCGCACGATCTCGACCGCGTTGGCAGCCGTCCCATTCGGCCACATCTCGTCGGACTCGCAGAACCAGAACAGCCCGCGATCGTTGTCGCCGAACCACACGTACGGGATGAAGGCCGACTTCTCAAGCACGCCATCGCCGGCAGGCATCGCCCCCGACGTCGGGATCCACGAGGTGGCGTAGCGATGGAGATAGAGCGCATGGCTCGCCTGTACCGGGATCTCGATACTCAGCGCCTGCGCGCCGAGCTCAGCCGGCTTGTCACAGCTCAGCGCCACCAGGAGCAGCCCATCGTACTCAAAGGTGAGGTCGGTACGGAAGGGCACTTGCCTCCCGCCGACAGCAGCCGTCGCCTGGCCCTGGAGGTGCGCCATCGTGGGCCGCGCGTCGAGGAGCTTGACGGCCTGCCCGCCGAGGGCCGCTGTCTGCTCGCCGGCCGT
>CAZIWQ010000890.1:0-1454 GCA_964542355.1 uncultured Armatimonadia bacterium | reverse complement strand
CGCGATGGGCGCGGCCAGCACCGGCGCGCCCGCGGTCGTGATCTGCGTCGGCAGCGCCGCCTCGGCGAAGTGGTACTCGCGCCCCCAACAGCGGAGGGTGGTCCCCTCCGTCTCCACCGGCGTCCACGGCGGAAGTACCTTGTCCTCCAGGCCGATCTGGTTGCCGAGCCATTCGGTGCTCGGGATCACCAGCTCACGCCGCAGTGTGATCGGTGCCCCGCCCGCCACCAAGACGTGCGCGACGACGTCATACTTCCCCGGCTTGCCGAGCGCGACGGGCAGCGAGGCCTTCGCCTCTCCCCCACTCACGGGATGTGTCGCGGCCGTGGCCGGCAGCTCGGCCCCTGGTGGCACCACCGCCACCCGGACCTGCAGGCGCTCGTCCGCCACATCCGCGGCGCCCGTATCGAAGCGCACCTCGGCCGTCGCGGTGTCCGCGTCGATCTCCACCGTGAGGGCGCACTTGGCTGCAGTGAGGGGGATGGTGAAGGCGAGGTTCCCCGCGGCATGCGCCGCAATGTGCTCCGGTGAGAGCGCGCGGTCGTAGATGCGGACCTCGTCGATAACCGAGGAGTTGGTGCGGTCGAACTGCCACTGCTCATCGCCCAGCTTGTAGACCTCGCCAAGGGTGACGGGCAGTTGCCCCGGCAGGGGGTGCGCCTGGGCCGGCTTGCCGTCGAAGTACGCCAGCACGCCCGCGGGCGACCAGGTCCCCGCCACATGGTGCCACTCGCCGGGCTTGAAGGTGGTGACTGCCTGGCTGCTGGCGTACGGCCCTGCCACCGCCGGTGCGGTGAGCATCAGCAGCCGGTCGCTGGTGAAGTACTTGTACAGGTAGAACGCGCCCTGGCCCCGCGTCTCGAAGAACACGTGGAACTTGGGGTCATCCGCCTTCCAGTCCTGCGCCTGCACCCACATCTCCACGGTGCCCGCGGTCCGGCTGAGGACGTTGGCCGACTGCGCCTCCAGGTGTCCGTAGGTGGGCCCCACCTTGAGCCCCTGACCGACTTTGCCGGGGGCGAACACCGGCTTGCCCACGATCGTGCTGACGACGCGGGTGGCCCCCGCCATCCCGTCCATGTCCTGCTCGAAGCTATAGTAGGCGGTCGGCCGGGTCTGTGCGACGAGGGGCATGCAAGGCAGCATCAGGACGACGATAGCAACCAGAGCACAGCGGTGCCACATCGGGTTCACCCCCGGGGTATGATGACCAGTGGGAAATGAGTTCGCCGTCCGCAGCCAGGCGCCCTGCGTCGGCATCGGGCGCGATGCCCCACCGGCACGACGCCACTGCTGTTCGCGCCTGTGTGCGCGGCTCGCACGGTCGCCGACAGGCCGATCCGGGAATGGCGGCCTCCAAGTGCGAGGAGTGCCGTCAAGGAGTGCCAGGAGCATCGTTTTTAGCTGACGGGCTGCTGGGGGCCCGCTGGTCTGTTGCGGCTGCGGTCTGGGCG
>CAZIWQ010000889.1:709-3304 GCA_964542355.1 uncultured Armatimonadia bacterium | reverse complement strand
CCGTTCCCCCTCTCCCTCCGGGAGAGGGTTGGGGTGAGGGCGCGTCGTTGCCATCGCTGTGATCTTCGTCGTCCCCGGCTGCCGGAGAGTCCGGCATGACGACTCCGGAACGGAGAGGGGCCGGGGGTGCGGTCGCCGTGGCCGTTCGCCGTGGCAGGAGCGGTCGCCTGAGCGCGACCGCGTGGCGGAAGGCAACGGCGACGGCGCCCGACAACGGCAGGAGAGCAGCCCGGCACGAGAGGGCCGTGTGCCCGGTCCGTGGCGGCTGGCTTGTGGCGTCCCATCGCGCTCAGGGGAGCGCTCCTACCACGGCGAACGGCAACGGCGAACGGCCAACACCGGCGGGGGATCAACCCCCGCCCTACAAACGGCGGACGGCAAACGGCGGCGCGCCACAAGTGCGCGCCCTACAACGGCGAACGGCAATCGGCCCTTCTCCCGCTTCGCGGGCTCAGGGTGGTCCCGCAAGCAGGACCACCGCGGGGGCAGGGCAGTGGGCGCAGCCCGGCGAATGGCACCGGCGCGGGGGATGCCCGACCACGACCCGGGGCGTGGCCGCGGTCCCGCTCGGCCCGATCCTGCCATCACTGCCGGGGGTCTACCATGTTCGAGCTCTCCGCCGCCCATCAGGATGCCGTCAACCGTCGCCGCCGCATCGTCGTGCAGTACGATGCTCACGGCCAGCTCGGAGCGCCCTTCGCCGAGTGGCTCGAGTTCCGCTTCCGCTACATCGACGACCCGGACAGCCAGATCGATGCCGTCTGGTGGGACATCGGTGCGGGGAGCTGGGCGGTCTACCCCAGCCAGGTCCTGGCGCCCTTCGAGCACCCCGGGCTCAAGCTGTGGCGCGAGCAAGGGATCGACTGGGTTGCGGGCGTCGTCGCCGAGACCCGCCGGCGGAACCTGGAGGTGTTCTGGAACCACCGCGTCAGCGAGGTCGACATCGCGCCCACGGAGGACCTCGATCCGGGCACGCGGCTGATGATGGATCAGCTCAACCCGGTCAAAGCGGCCCACCCCGACTGGGTCATCAAGACGTGGTGGTGGCAGGGACTGTGGGATTATTCAGTCCCCGCAGTGCGCGACTACCAGCTCAGCATCCTGCGCGAGGTCGCCCAGAGCTACGAGCTGGACGGCATGCAGCTCGACTTCGCCCGCCACATGCCCTGTCTGCCCCTCGGCCGGCAGTGGGAGCTGCGCGAGCATGCCACCGAGTTCGTGCGCGCCGTGCGCACGATGCTGCTGGAAGTGGAGCAGAGCACCGGCCGCCCTCAACTCGTTGCCGCGCGCATCCCCGAGACCCCGGGCGGGTGCCGCGAGGACGGCCTCGACATCGAGGCCTGGGCGCGCGACGGCCTCGTCGACATCCTGACCCTGGGATCACGCTCGATGCAGGTGGACATTGCCGGCATGCGTCAGCTCACGGCGGGCAGCAACGTCAAGCTGCAGCCCTGCTTCGATGACCACCATGCCACCGACGGCTACCGCTTCCAGCCGATCGAGGTGCTGCGCGGGGTGTTCGGCAACTGGTGGCAACAGGGGGCGGACAGTGTCCTGACCTTCAACTGGCCCAACGCCTCGCCCGCGGTGTGCCACGAGACGCTGGTCACGCGCTGGGGCCGCCAGTCGTACAACGAGCCGGTCGCGACAGCGTCTCACGAGCAGGCATACCGCGAGTGCGGCGACCCGGCAACCCTCGCCCGCAAGGACAAGGTGTTCGCCGTCGAGCGGCGCGGGGGCTATCCGTGGTCCGAGGGGTACTTCAACCACAACCGTGATGCCCCGCTGCCGCAGGCGCTTGCCAATGACGGGCGGCCGGCCTCGCTCGCGTTGCACAGCGGCGACCCGGTACGCTCTGACGCCGACCATGTCAGTCAGGTGAGCGTGCGCGTGGTCTTGTTCGGCGCGCGGGAGGGCGACGGCTTCGCCGCCCGCCTCAACGGCGTGCCGCTCCGCCTGCGGCACCGCGATGATGCGTGGCACGACCCGCAGATCTTCTCCCCCGCTCCCCAGCCGGCTTCGGGGGGTAGCGGCTGCTATCAGGTCAACCCCGAGCAGAAGCTCGTGTGCCTGGAGTTCGCGGTCGCCCCGGGGCTATGCCGGCTCGGGGAGAACCGGGTCGAGGTCAGCATCGTCGAGCGCACACCATACGTCTGTACCGACATCATGCTCGAGAAGCTTGAGTTGCACGTAGGTTACCGGGACAACACAGCACCTGACGAGGGAAGGCACGGTTCATGACCAACGACATCATCCGCCTGGGGATTGCCGGCTGTTCGGGACTGAGCCACGGCAAGGCCTGGGCCGAGCTGCTTGCGCAGCCGGAGCATCAGGAGCTCCGCATGGCAGCCACGCGGATCTGGGACGAGGATGCGGGCGCCGCACAGGAGCTCGCGGACGCGATCGGGGCCGTCGCCGTGCCTACCGTGGCGGACCTGCTGGACGAGACCGAGGGGACCCTGATCACGGAGGCGACGCCGGGTCGCTACCTGGAGCTGGCGCGACCGTTTCTGGAGGCGGGGAGACGGGTGTTCGTGAATCGGCCGTTGGCGGGCGGGGTCGAGCAAGCCGTGGAGCTCGTGCGCCTCGCACGCC
>CAZIWQ010000889.1:0-699 GCA_964542355.1 uncultured Armatimonadia bacterium | reverse complement strand
GGGCGCGCGGGTCTACTCGGCCTCGGCCCTGTTCCACACGCTGGCAGGCCCGAAGATGGTCCGGCGCCTGCCGGAGCTGGGGCCGATCGGCGTGTTCACGGCCTCCGGCCCCACCGACCTCATCTTCCACTACCTGCCACACGTCATCGCCGTCCTGGTGAGTGTGCTCGGGACGGGCGTCCGGACGGTGCGGAGCTTGAGCCTGACCCGGCGCGAGGACGACCCCATCCGCAGTAGTGGCCCGGTGGTCATCTATGTCGAGTACGGAGCTGACAGTCCGGTAGGGGCAGCTCGCGGCGTGCTGGAGATGGCAGGACCCGCCTGCCGGTTGGGGGGCTTCCGCCTGCGGCTCTACGGCACCCGGGCAGAGACTGAGGAGATCGACTTCGATGTCTCCTACCTGCCCTTGCTCAGGCTCATGCGTGAGTTCTTCGCTACCGGGGTCGAGCCGATTGCCTACGAGGTGATGCTGGAGCAAGTGGCCATTCTGTACGCGGCCCTCGCGTCGGCGCGGCAGGGGGGGCTCGCAGTCGACCCGCAGGAGCTCCTGCACGCGGCGGGCTGGCCACTACCCGACGCGTGACGGGTCCCGAACCGAACGGCCCGTGGCTGCGTCGCGTAGGCCGACCGTCCCGACGCCGCTGTTTTCTGGCCAGCCCGTCGGCGGACGCACGAACCGCACCTGCTGGTCACTGTCAT
>CAZIWQ010000888.1:0-3305 GCA_964542355.1 uncultured Armatimonadia bacterium | reverse complement strand
CAGGCTCGCGCCTGCGGGCGGTCGGCGGCGGTCCGACGCCGAGGCGCGCACTCAGGGCGGGGGCCCCCTGCCCAGCTTGCCTGGCAGGTGAGCCAGAGCCTATGGGCTGCCAGAACGGCTCCTCCTCCTGGCCCTTGACCGCGAGCGCGTCGCCCTGCTGTTTCGCCTTGATGACCTGGCCCGGAGGCGTGAGACTACGCCGACCGGCACGTGCCGATGCTCGCCCGGATGCACACGCGGCGCCTGAAGGGCTATCAGGCCATCGGGTACCGGGTAGAGCACCTGCCTCAACTCCCGAAGGGAGAAGAAGATGCCAACAGCGACCGACACCCCGCAGACCGACCCATTCGCCGACCTATCCTGGAGCGCTCTCGAACAGTGGGTCGGGTCGCGCAGTCTCGACCGCGGCCGCAGCTACCAGAAGAGCCGGCGCGTCCTGCTGCTGGCGCGAACCACACAGACGTCCCTCGCCGCGAGAGTAGCCGGGTCCGAAGTCTACACCACCCACGTCACCTGCCATCCCGATGGCGCGGCCGGCTCCCTCGTGGGAGTCTGCTCCTGTCCTGTGGGCGGCAACTGCAAACACGCCGTCGCTGTCGTCCTCGAGTACCTCGAGCGACTGAAGACGGGCAAGGAGATCCCGAACCAACTGGCACGCCTCCCCGGCGATGATCCCCTTGACGACGATGATGAGGATGACGACGACTACGAGGACGATGGCGAGGACGATGACCTCGGTGACCAGGAAGCCGATGAGGACGAGCTCGATGATGCAGACGGTGCCGGCGAGGGGAGCACCCCCGAGCGACGGAGCGGAGGCGGCGCGCGCACGGCCCGCAAGGTAGATGTGGCCACCTTCCTGAGTGGGCTCTCGGCGCCCGAGCTCGTGGACCTGGTCACTGAGCTGGCTGCAGGCTCAGAGGAGGCACAGCGCCTGCTGGAGGCGCGGGCGCGGCTCGACCGCGGCGAGGTCGAGGAGCTCGTGGACGCCGCCCGGGAAGAGTTGCGACGCGTGTCCTCCGAGACCGGCTGGTGCAACTCCTGGAACGACGAGGGGTACACCCCGGACTACAGTCAGGTGACCGCGTACCTGAACCAACTCCTCGGTGCCGGGCAGACAGACGCCGTACTCGCGCTCGGGCGGCAGGTCCTCAAGCTCGGGACCGATCAGGTCGGGCAGTCGCACGACGAGGGTGAGACTGGCATGGCCATCGCCGAAGCCCTCGTACCCGTCTGGCAGGCACTGACCCAGTCGTCGCTCACGCCCGCGGCCCGCATCCTGTGGGTCTATGACCGGTACCTGGACGACCAGTACGACCTGTGCAACGCCACCGACAACGCCGCGATCTGGGAGGTCCCCGAGGGGGTCTGGGGAGAGGTCGCCGAGGCACTGATCGCGCGGCTCACCAGTGGCGATGTCGCCGACGTACGGGCGGAGAACGAGTGGGACCTCAAGTACCATCGCAGCCTCATCGGCGGCTGGGCCATCGAGGCCCTGCGCCAGGCGGGGCGAGCGGACGAGGCGGTGGCCCTTGCGGTCGACGAGGCCAGGCTCACCGACGGCTACCAGCGGGCGGTCGATCTGTTGACCGCAGCCGACCGGCGCGAGGAGGCCCGGGCGCTCGCACTCGAGGGCGTCACGCGCACGCAGGCGTCGCTCCCCGGCATCGCCGCCGGGCTGCGGAGGCGGTTGCGGGAGCTCGCCGCCGCCGGCGACGAGCACGCCCTCACCGCGGCATTCACGGCGGAGGAGTTTGCCCTCCGGCCCTCACTGGCGGGCTACCGCAGCCTGCGCGAGGCCGCGCAGCGGGCCGCCGTCTGGGAGCAGGTGCGCACCTGCGTCCTCCAGTCGCTCGAGGACTGCCAGCCGGCGGCGGCGCACCGCGGCTGGCCCCTGCCCGCGACCGGGACAGCCCCCAAGGACGACGATCGGCAGCGCGAGCCATCCCATGCTCTGCTGGCCGAGATCGCGCTCGACGAGGGTGACCCCGCGGAGGCACTCAGGTGGTACCGCGTGTGTGCTGCCGAGGGGTCCGCGTGGGGAGGCGAGGGTCTCGCGGCTCGGGTTGCCCACGGCATTGCCGCAACCCACCCCGACGAGTCCCTCGTGATGTGGAAGCAGTTGGCGGAGCGTGAGATCGCCCGGGGCAACCGTGGTGGCTACCAGGAGAGCCTGCGCTATCTCCGCCCGATGCAGGACCTGCTGCGGCAGCTCGGGCGCGAGCCGGAGTGGTATGAGTACCTGACCGGACTGCGGGCCGAGCACCGCCGGCGGCGGGCGCTGCTCGAGACGCTTGGGCGGCTCGATGACAAGCCGATCGCAGGCGGGCTGCACCGATGACGCCGGCCGCCGGCCCCTGGCGTGCGTCGTCCCGGCTCTCTGCCCGGGCACGCCGGCGGGAGTGCCGCAAGCCAACCTCATCTGTAGACTGGTTTCATTACAGCTCTGTAATCTGAACGCGCCCCGTGCGTTCACCCACCCGCTGTATCATCCAGACCGCGGCCATGGCCGCATCACACCGCAGACGACGCAGAGAGCGGGGCGTACGCAGTTGCTGACAGCACTCGACACCGCACAGACAGTGGCCACGCCACCGGAAGAGGTAGCACCTGCCACGGCGTGCCACACCAACCTGCCCGGGACAGGACGAACGATCCTGGTGTCCGATGATGAAGAGGACCTGCTCGACATCGTCGTTACGGTCCTGGAGGGCCAGGGGTACACCGTCGTTGCCACCTGCGATGGCGAGAGCGCCCTGGAAGCCATGCAGCGCGAGCCCGCGAGCGTCGACCTCATGCTCCTGGATGTCGCGATGCCTCGACTGGGGGGGCCGGCGGTGGTACGGCAGGTGCGGCAGACCCGCCCGCTGCTGCCCTGCATCCTGATGACCGGCCACTGCGCCGACCTGGTGGCGACGGGGTTGCTGCCGGACCCGGCACTGCGTATCCTGCGTAAGCCGTTCCCTCTGAGCTCCCTGTTGGCCACCGTCCGCGAGTTGGTGGGCTGAGGTTCGCGCCACAGGAGGCATGTCCGCGAGCCATTCCTAGGTTGTGAAGCCGCGCCGGAGGCGCTCTGCAGACGGCGCGGGCTGCCGTCGTGCCCCGGCGGCCGGTCGCGGGTCGTCCTCGCGGCCGAACTCCTGCACAGGTTACCACCGCCCCGACGGGGAATACTAAGAGCGAGGCCGTGCCGACGAGGTTGCCCCGGCCGGCGTCAGCCGAGCGAACGGCCGTGGTGGCGCCGCGACTGCCACCGCCGGGGGGCGCGGCGGCGTGCGGAGCCTCTGCGCGGACGGGCCCCAACT
>CAZIWQ010000887.1:0-3312 GCA_964542355.1 uncultured Armatimonadia bacterium | reverse complement strand
GCCGGCGAGTGCTCCGGCAGCGGCCGTCGCTCCGAAGGCGGCCGCCTCCGAGCGCGAAGCACAGGTCATCGGTGCGCTCAGCGCCCTCGCCGCGAGCGGGGCCGCCGCTACCGCCACGCCGGGGGCGCAGCCGGCGCCCGTCCGCCCCGAGCGCGAACTGGTGAACCGCGTCTCGCTGTGGAATGGGAGACTCAAGGCGGAGGCGGCCACGGCGGCCAAGCAACGCAGTGACCTGGAGGCCGAGAGGCGGCAACTGGTCACTCAGAGCCGCTCCTTGCCGTGGAGCGTGCGGCTGGGCAAGGTCGCGCTCACTCAGGCCGCCGCGCTGCGCGATGGGCTGTGGCAACAGCAGAGCAAGTACGACAAGCTCTACGACACGCTCGACGCCTCGGCCGCGGGGATGAGCCAGCGGCTGGCGACGTATGAGGGGGCGCTGGCAGAAGCCAAACGAATTGGGCTGTCGCAGGCCATCGTCGCTGACCTGGCCGACTGCCTCACCCAGGCGCGAGCAATTGAGGCCGACCTGCGGGCGAGCGCCGACCTGACGGTGGAGAACGCCCGCCTGGCCGGAGATGTGCTGGCCAAGCTGCTGCCGGCGATGCAGTTCGCGCGGACGCGGGGAGTGCTGTGGCGCAGCGAGGCCCGGGTCACCTGGCAGACCTTCACCGCAGCCGCGGCCGACCTGCGCAACCTGGCCGGTGGCCTCCCCGGGGCCGTCTGGGACATGGCCACGATCGACAGCCAGGTGGTCGCCAACGGCGCCGGCGCCTCGATGCTCGCGCTACTCGGCAAACTGCTGGGCATCGCCGTCCTGGGAGCCGTGCTGGTGTGGCTGGGACGGCGCGCGAACCGCTATGCCACGGCGGTGTCCGAGCGCGGTGCCGAGGACCGCCTCCCGGAGGACACGGAGCGATCGGTCTTCCGCCGGCGCCGGGTGCTGGATGCGGTGCGCTCCGCCCTGTCTTTCGCCTTCATCTACGGAGCGCTGCAGATCCTGCCGCTGACGCCCGGGGCCGCGCTCTTCCTCAGCGACGTCGCGGCCGCATGCTGCGGGTACTTCATCGCGCGGGCGCTGCTGCGGGTGCTGCTGTCGCCGACGGACGCCCGGTTCCGGGTACTGCCGTGCGACGACCCCACGGCCCGGCGCACGAACGGGTTGCTGCGGCTGATCGTGGTCCTGGCGGCCGTGTTCGTGCCTGTCATCCACGCGCTCATCATGCTGGACTACGGCCGCGCGGACGTGATCATGTGCCTGGAGCTCTGGTATGGCCTGCTCACGGTCGTGGCGGTGCTGCTGATCGTCAACTCCCGCGGCGGGCCGCTCCCCGTGCGGGGGTCGGCCGACTCCGGGCCCGGGGCCCGACTGCAGCACAACGTCTCCCTGATCAGCCCGGCCATCTCCCTGCTGGCGGTGGCGCTCTTCGTCGCCGCCGCCATGGGCTACACCAACCTCGCCGCCTACGTGGCCCGGGGGACGCTGTGCTCCCTCGTGCTGATCGCGGCACTGTGGCCGGCGCACCGCTGGCTGCGCGGCCGGATCGAGCAGTCCCTCCCCGCCCTCGACAGGGACGTCGCGACGGAGGAGGAGAGACGCGGGCAACTGCTCCGGGCGGCCGCCTTCTGGGGCGAGGGCCTTGGCATTGTGGGGATCTTCATCGCCGGTGCGCTGTCCTCGTGGGCCATCCGCAGCTACCACCTGCGCCAGGCGCTCGAGTTCGCGGCGCTGCCTCTGATCGACATCAAGGGAGCGAAGGTATCCATCCTCGGCCTGCTGTGGGGCCTCGTGGTAGTGGCGATATCCACGCTGGTGGCGCGAGTGGCGCGAGACAGTGTGCGCAATGCCGGGGCGATCAATGAGCGCTGGGACGAGGGCGCCCGGCACTCGATCGCGAGCTTCCTCTACTACGGCATCATCGTGGCCGGGTTCGTGCTCGGGATCCTGGTGGCGGGGATGCAGCTTGGCGTCTTGACGGCGTTTGCGGGGTTGGTGGGGATTGCCGTTGGCTTCGGGAGCCAGGACATCGCCAAGAACACCATCTGCGGCCTGATCATCATGCTCGACGGCTCCATCAACGTGGGGGATTTCGTCGACGTTGCCGGTCAGAGCGGAACCATCGTCGACGTCAACATCCGCTCCACGACCATTCGCACGCAAGACGCCCGGAAGGTGGTCGTGCCGAACGCGACGTTCTACACCCAGAACGTGATCGTCTCCAGTCGCAAGGAGAGCCGGGTGCGGGTGACGGTGGATGTTGGCCTCGCGGCCGACGCGGACCTGACCAAGGCCAGAACCCTGATCCTCCGGGCGGCGGCGCAGACGCCGGGCGTCCTCGCCGAGCCCGCGCCCGAGGTGTTGTTCAAAGCCCTCGCGGCCGCCGCGCTCAACCTGCAGGTGATCGCCTGGACCGACCGCATCGAGGAGGTCCCCATGGTCCAGCAACGGCTGCTGAGCGGAGTATGGGAGCTGCTGCGAGCCGAGGAGATTGCGCTGGCGTAGAGACCTACGTCAGGTCCGCGTCGGCGAGCGGCTTGCCGTCGCGCGCGATCGTGATGTGCCCCCCGACCGCTCCGCGGCACGGCAGCGTCACCACGACCCGCGACTGGTGGGCCTGGAAGTCCAGGATGGCCTGCCCGCCCTCGAGCCGCACCCGGCCCGGCTCCATCGCCGGCACAGTCTGGTCGCCGACCTGCAGCAGGTGCAGGAACACATCCTCCGCCCGCGCCGCACCGGGCTTGACCTCCAGCCGCCACCGCCCCATCAGCTCCGGCACTTCCTTGTACGCGAGCCTCCCGATGCCGGTATACTCGCGCGCCACGATCTCCGGGGCCGGCCCGGCGTTGATGTCGTAGTTGACGCCCTCGACCAGGAACTCCTTGCCCGGCCCGCCCACCTTCGCGATCGTCGCATCCTGGGGCAGCAGCGTGCGACAGAAGATCCGGCCCTGGCCCTGGTCCGCGCGGGCCGTTTGCCCGTCCACGGCCGGCTCATTGGCGAAGTGCAGCAGCCACGTCTTGGCATACTCCGGCTGCGTGGCTACGACACGATCGCAGACGACGAAGTGATCGGGCATGACGAACACGAGCTGCCGCATCACCTGCGTGCACTTGCGGGCGTTGTACGTCGGCGTCAGGTCAAGGGCCACGTAGGTATACAGCGGGTTGGTCGCGAAGGCGATGACCTTCGAGCCGACCTGCTTGTCTTGCCCGCCCGCCTGGGCGGCGACGGCACCATTCCAGTACGGCGACGGCTTCTCGCCCGGGAGCTTGATCAGCACGCAATTGTGGGCGATGGTCTGGGCGAAGTAGTTCTGC
>CAZIWQ010000886.1:0-3314 GCA_964542355.1 uncultured Armatimonadia bacterium | reverse complement strand
CGCCCCACAGACGGCGACGACGAACGGCACGCTCCCCTGCCGTCATTTGCCGTTTGCCCCCCCTCAAGTTCCAGTCGCCGCGGCCGAATCTAGCAGTGTTGACCGCGCGGCCAACGCGAACGAGGCTCACGAGAGACTGCATATACGAAACAGGCCCGGCCGGAGGGTAGTCCTCATGGCCGGGCCTGTGGTGCGTGCCAGGACGGGTGACAGCGGAGCGGTCTACAGGTAGGGCTCGGGAATGTCGAACGCCTGCAGGAGTGTCTTGAAGCGATACTCGCGGCAGGCGAGCCACGGCATCCGCGGGGCCGGCGCGGCCTGCGCCGTCGGCTCGCGCTTGAACCAGAAGGCGAGGCCCTGCTGGCGTGACAGGCGCTCCGCGGTGGCCAGCGCCTGGCGGCCCTCCGCCTCCTGGCCCTGCTGCATCAGGACCCGCCCCAGGTTCCAATGGGCGAGGGCGTAGTGCGGCTCATCCCAGGTGGCGATGCGCAGAAGGCTGGTCGCCTTCGGCAGGTCGCCGCTGATTGCGGCACAGGCGGCGAGGTTGTTGGTGACGGCGGCCCAGTCGCGGACGAAGCCGCGCCCCTGCGCCACGGAGTGGATGACATCGAGGCCCTTGACGCCGGCGGCGGCCGGATCCTGCAGCGCCAGCTCGACGCCCACATAGTAGTAGATCTCACGCCGGTCGGGATCGGCGGTGTCCGCCTGCTTGAACGCCTCGAGCGCGCGAGTGAGTGCCTCCGTGCGGATGAACTCGGCGCGCGCGTCGTAATGGGGCCGGAGCAGCGGCTGCGTGACCCGGCCGTTCTCCAGCGCCATCTGCGTGATGGGCGAGGCCGACTGCCGCAGCGCTTCGACGAGGGCCACATAGTAGTGGGCCGGGCCGTAGTCCTTGTGCGCCTCGGCCGCGCGCCGGAACTCGGCATACGCCATGTCCAGCTCCGTCCGCTGCAGCAGGGCAATGCCGAGGTAGGTGAACAGGCGGCTGTCCTGCACGTTCAGTTGCCGCGCCCGCCGCCACGCGACCATCGCCTCGTCCATCTTGTTGAGCTCGGCCAGCGCGACGCCGGCGTTGAAGTGGATCTCACCGATGTCTTCCTTGTACTTCAGGGCCCGGTTGTAGGTGCTCAGTGCCAGCCCGGGCTCGCCCATGTCGGAGTAGATCTTGCCCAGGTTGTTGAGGATCCCGGCCATCGTCGCGGGCGTGGTGGCGGGGAGCGAGGCGGCCCAGCGCACCTCGGCGAGCGCGTCCTGCAGGTCGTCATCCTGCCGCAGGACGGCGGCGGCCCCGACAGCCGTGCGCCGCACCTCAGGCGCCAGGGTCACGAGCGAGGCACCCAGCGGGCTGTCGGCCGGGGCCTGGCGGATGATATCCGGGCGCAGGTCCGCCGGCACCGCCGCCGCGGCACCATCGGCCGTCACCTGCAGCACCTTGTTCCACTGTCCCGACATGTTGAATGTGGTCGGGAACAGGCTCTCGAAATCGATGATCGTGTCCTGCAGGCGCAGGCGGGTGTCGCCATACAGCGGCGAGTTGTCCAGCACCTTCCACTGCTGGACCAGGTGCTGCTTGATGGTCGGCCACGGATAGGGGCGCAGCAGCAGGCGGGGCACGACCTCGTAGCAGCGCGGGTCCATCGCATCGACGAGGCGCAAACGCCGGTCACCCAGGAAGTGCATCGCGATGTCGGCGAGGGAGCTGGCCACCATCTGGTCGCTGATCTCTCCCGCCGCCGCGCTGCCGTAGCGGGCGATCGCGTTGGCCGGGTCGCTCCGCCGGTACAGCGTCAGCCCAAGCTGGTGATGGCATTCGCCGTCGCGGGGGTTCAGACGCAGAGCCTTGCGGTAGGCGACAACCGCGCTATGCAGGTCGCCACTCTCGCGGCTCGAGGCCGCCAGGTTCATGTAGTATTCCGTGGTGAACGGATTGAGCGTCACGGCTTCCTGATGCACCGACACCGACTCGCCGGCCTTGCCGGTCGTGCGGAGCATCGCGCCCAGGTTGTTCTGGTACTGGGCGTTGGAGGGAGCCAGGGTCGTCGACTTGCGGTGCGCCGCGAGGGCCTCGTCGAACTTGCCGATCCCGGCCAGCGCGATCCCCAGCTCGTTCTGGATCTCAGCCTGCTTGACCGGCGGCACCTCCGCTGCCAGCCGCGCCGCCTCCGTGTAGGACTCGACGGCCGGCTGAATCTGGCCCCAGTCCATCAGTGCCCGCCCCAGGGCGTAGTGGGCCTCCCAGTTCGTGGGGTCGATCTCCGTCGCCTTGCGGGCGTGCGCCACGGCGCCATCGAAGTAGCGCCACAGCCGGAGGGCATTGCTCAGCGCGATGCGCACACTCGCGCTGTCCGGCTCCAGCGTGCGCGCCACGTGCAGGTGGGCGATGGCCTGGCGGTACATGTTGGCTTCGGTCTCATCGGCCGCCATGTCACCGCGGTTGAGCAGACGCGCCCGGTCCAGGTGGTACTTCTGCCCCTGGTCCGTCAGCGCCCGCCCCAGCGACTCATGCGCATGGGTGTAGCCGGGCGCGATGTCGACGGCATCCGAATACGCCTTGATTGCCGAATCGAGCCGCCCCATGCTCCGATAGGCGTGCCCGAGATTCACCAGGGCGGTCGCCTTCGGCTGGTAGTAGACCTCATTGGTCTTCTGGTCGCGGTAGTCACCGTAGCGCTCGCGCGCGGCGACGAAGGGCTCGAACAGGCGCGTGCATTCGGTGAACTCGCACGCCGCCCCCTCCAGGTCGCCCTTCTGCATCAGCTCCTGGCCCCGCGCAAAGTGCGCCTGGTAGGTGTCGACTACGGTGTTCGAGGCCTGCCCGAAGTTGACGAGCAGGCCGTCGGACTTCTCGTTGACATCTGCCTTGCGCTCAGCCAGGGCCGGCCATGCCGCGAGCACCATCACGAGACAACACAACATCGAGACCGCTACGGGTGATACGCGGCCGCGGCGCGAAGGAAAACGCATAGGGTTCCCTCCCAAGTGATACGCTTCATCATAGAGTGCTGCATCTGAGACACTCGACGCCCGAGCCCTCACCGGCACCGGTGCGGGCCGTCGACGCCGAGCACTCGGGCTGGCGATCAGTAGTGCAGATATGCATCGGCCCATACCGAGGGCGGTGCTACGCGCCGTTGCATACGCGCCCGGCACCGCATCGGCGCTGACCCCGCCAATGATACACCGTTGCAGTTTACCCCAAGTCCCCGCCACGAATCAACCCGCCAGGACACACGACTCCCCCGCCGCCGTGGTCCCGCTTCGCTTGCGGGACCACCCTGAGCCCGCGAAGCGGGAGAAGGGTTGCCGTCCGCCGT
>CAZIWQ010000885.1:0-3316 GCA_964542355.1 uncultured Armatimonadia bacterium | reverse complement strand
ACCACGTTTCATGGACATCACGACCTCCTCGAGATGACTGAATGGTGGGCCCTGTGGTCCGGCTGTGCGCCTCCATCGATGCTGAACGACCCTATTAACATAATACCCGATTCGGCCCGCGGCGTGCAAGACACCACAAGGCCGACGCCACGACACCGGTGCGGACGCTCTCCTGGCGGGGGGGGGGACGCGCCGCAGTCGCGCCGGCCGACCGTCCCGGTCGGCGGGTGTTGTCGAGCGAGACGCTCGACCTGCGCGACGACCACACGAACCGGGCTTCGGGGCCGATGTCATTCTGAGGAGCGAATGCCGCTTCGCAGAAGCCGCAGCGACGAAGGATCACGCTCCGCATACAAGCGCCTTCGGCTGATGCTGATCCTTCGCCCGAAGACCGCGCCGCGGTCTGGGCTCAGGATGACAGGCAGGCGGAACGGCGCACAAAACAGCGGCGGTCACAATAGGCACTGGCCGGGGGGGGGAAGGTGAACGGGCGCGGGGACGCGAATCTCCCCCTGTCGGCAATCCGAGTCAACTGAGGGGAGACAACTGCCATGATGTACGGCGTCATCCACTACAACGCGCCCGGGGCAACACTCGAGGAGTTCCTGGCCTGGGCGTCCGGGGCCGGTTTCGAGAGCGTCGAGCTGCAGATCCGTGATTTGTGGCCGGATGAGAGTCAGTGTCCGGTGTCCACGACCGAGGAAGCGAAGCGGCTGGTCGACAAGTACGGGCTCAAGGTCAGTGCCGTCGCCTCCGGCAACGACTTCGTCGTGCTCGAGGAGAGCGCGGTCGCAGCACAGGTCGCCCGCATGAAGCGCATCTGCGAGCTGGCCCAGATGATGGACTGCAAGGTCATCCGCACCGAGGGCGGTCAGCCGAAGGACGCCGTCCCCGAAGACCGGTGGGTGGAAGCCATGGCCGAGTGCTGCCGGCGCTCGCTCGACTTCCTCAAACCGATGGGGATGGCTTACGCGATCGACAACCACGGTGTCGTCACCAACGTCATCGACGTCACACTCAAGCTCCTCGAGACCGTCGACGCGCCCGACTACGTCGGCTCGAACCTCGACACGATGAACGTGCGCTGGTTCGGCAACTCGCTCGAGGAGTGCGACCGCTTCTACCGCGCGGTCGCGCCGTGGGTGAAGCACACTCACATGAAGGACGGCACGGGCTCGCGCGGCGAGTACCGCGGTCGCGACCTCGGCAATGGCGAGATCAACCTGGCACTCGCCGTCGAGGTCGTCAAGGCCGCCGGCTACGACCATGCCTGGACCGCCGAGTACGAGGGCAAGGAGACTACCGACATCGGGTACGAGAAGTGCCTGGTGTGGATGAAGCACAAGATCTAGCGCTGCTGCCGTGCGGCCGTGCAGCCCCCTGCCCCCATGCAAGGGGCTGCACGGCGGTGTCCCCCTTCGCCCGCCGTGCTGAGAGCCGCCCCACAAGACGGCACCATCCCCGCCGTCCTCTGCCGTTACTCCCCCTCCCCGTGGGGAGGGGGCTGGGGGGTAGGCCGCCGTTCGCAGAGGAGGCCATGACGAATGCTCTTCGCGCTGCTGTTCCCCGTCCTGCTGCAGGCCCAGGTGCCTGCCGGCGAGCTGATCGTCCGGACCGATCACCTCACGGCCACGCTGACCTCGCAGGCGGGATGGACCATCACGACGCTGGAGGCCGATGGGACGCGGCTGGTCATCCCCGCGGGGGGGCAGGGCGCCGTCATCATGCCGCGCGGCGGCGACTGGCAGGGCTCGGGGATGAAGGGCGGAGAACAGGTGCGCAGCCTCTCCGCGACGGTCGACGGGCAGCAAGTCACCCTCGCGCTGCCCCAGACCCTCACGGGCAAGCGGATCTCGCTGACGAAGCAGTCATCGATCGGCAAGCTGGAGCACAGCGCCCAGACGACCTTCGAGGCCGACCTGATCGTGCAGCAGCATAGCTTCAAGGTGTTGGAGGATGTCGACCTGGCGAGCTTCTACGCCTTCATCTATTCGGTCACCCCGAGCGCTACGCAGTGGCTCGCGCAGCCGCTCGAGGGGCAGGAGCTGTCCGGCGAGCTCAGTGCCGCGAAGACCAATGCGGTCGACCGTCGCGTGCTCTGGGTGGCCGAGTACGACCCTGCCGCGCAGAAGGGCCTCCTGTGCTACCTCCCGTCACTGCCCGCCGGCCCCGGCGCTGCAGTGCGCATCTGGGACATGCCGGCCTACCGCAAGCTGTTCGTGCAGCCGCAGGCGGGCAAGCTCGCACGGGGCGCCGAGCTGGCACTGACGATGGTGATGAAGCCGATCGCAGCCCCACCGGCCGAGTGGCAGGCCCGCGTCCGGACGGAGGCGAGTGAGTTGACCAAACGCTTCCCCCCACAGCAGCAAGCGGCTGTCGCGGCCCCCCGGGTGTACGGGGAGGGGGTGCCCGAAGAGGGCTTCCTGACCGCCCAGACCGATCACTACAAGATCGTGTTCTCCGCCAAGCAGGCCTGGACAATCTTCACCTTCAGCTTCGACGACAAGCCCATCGGGCATCAGAACGGCTTCTACGGTACCGTGCTGGTCCCCAAGACCGAGGGCGGCAGTTGGATCGGCACCGGTCACACCGAGGGCGGGCGCGAGATCGTCCATGCCCTCAAGCTCACGGTAGACGGGCAGCCGATGGCGGTGAGCACCGACAAAACGGTACCGGGGCACCGCATCGAGCTCATCAAGGACTCCACAATCGACAAGTTCCACGCCACGACGACGATCACGGTGACCGACGACGAGGTCATCGAGCGGCAGGAACTGGAGGCGACCGAGGACCTCGAGCTCAAGCTGATGTACCTGTTCATGCACTGCTGGCAGGGAACAACGACGAAGTGGCTGGCGGAGGCGGCGGACGGCGAGCTGCTGCGGGGTGAGTTCGACAACACGGGCAATGAGGTACTCAAGGACACGCGCTGGTGTGCCCAGTACGAGCCGAAGATGGGGATTGCCATCCTCGGCTACACCCCCAGGATCGCCCACGGCGTCGGCAGCTACACGATGGTGTGGGACCTGGAGCGCTACCACAAGTTCTACACCCGGCGCACGAGCGGCGGCGAGGCGTTCCGGCGCGGCGACCGGCTGGACTACACGATGGTGGTTCGCGGGGTGCCCGGCGAGACGGGTGACTGGCAGGCGACGCAGGCGGCCGTGAAGGAGCTCAAGGCGAAGTACCCGCCGCAGGACTAGCGCCGCGTTGCGCATGAGTCCGGTGGTGCGCACCACCGTTCCGTACGCCTGACGGGCTTGCCGTCGTAGCCCCGTCAGGGGCGGCCGCTACTTGCCACCAGCGGAAGCTGGTG
>CAZIWQ010000884.1:0-3320 GCA_964542355.1 uncultured Armatimonadia bacterium | reverse complement strand
CAGCCGTCTCGCCGCTAGAGACCCGGCCGGACGTGGCCTTCTCGGCCGGGTCTCCGGAAGAGCGGCCGAAAGGTCGTTTGGAGGCCGCGACGCTACGCTCAGAAGCCCGCAGAAGCCACTCACAGCCGTCTCGCCGCTAGAGACCCGGCCGGACGTGGCCTTCTCGGCCGGGTCTCCAGGATATAGGTGGTCACTCGATGGTTGCATTCAGTCACCGGGGCGGAACCCCCGCACTGCGCGTCAGTGCCCTCGCCGTGAGCCAACCAGAGCCCGGGGGGGGGGCGGCAAGCGTTCGGAGCGGGGCCTGCGCACTGGCAGCCGGGACGCCCGCGGGGTCCGGGCGGCGGCGGCACAGCAAACGGGGATCGGGGACCGGGGGGGCAGACCACGTCGGCGACAGCGCGTCGGGGCCGCCGCAGGCCGCGTCCGCGCCGGTCGCGTGGGGTTGGTTCGGCCACCGGGACATCCTGATCGTCATTGTCTGGCTGGTCTTCCTCAACTCGCTGCCCAACGGCTTCCACCTGGACGACTACTACCGGGTGGTCGACAACCCCGGGATTCACCGGGTGTGGCCGGTATGGCGGCATTTCGTCGACCCCCGGACCAGCACGACGGCACCACACCTGGTGCAGTTCCGGCCGTTGTTGCCCCTGACCTTGTCCATCAACTATGCCCTCCAGGGCGACGCGGTCAGTGGCTACCACGCCGGCAACCTGATCTTCCACGTGGTCTCCGTGCTGCTCGTCTACGCGCTGTGTCTGGAGCTGTTGACCTACTGGTCGGGCTGGTGTCCGGATGAGCGGTGGCGGGGGCGCCTCGCGTTCGCGGTGGCCCTGATCTACGGGGTCCACCCGGTCGCGGGGATCCCGGTGAACTACATCTGTGCGCGCGATCTGGCCATCATGCAGTGCTTCCTGGTGGCCTGTATGCTGGCCTACGTGCGGATGCGGCGCCTCGGAGAGACTCCGCGGCGCTGGGCGTGGGTCCTGGGGGCGCTGGCGCTGTCGCTGATGGGCAAGACCAACTCCGTCGTCGCACCGGGCATGGTGCTGGCCTTCGACCTGCTGATCGCCGGGGACAGCCCGCGGAGCATCAAGCCGTGGCTCCGGGCGGGGGCGGTCGCCTCCGTCGTGGTCGCCCTGTTCGCATACACCAAGTTCGCGCTGGGGTTCTCTGACTTCAGCAACGTGGTCGGGATGCCGGCCGCTTCGGTGTGGGAGTATCCGCTCACGCAGCTCAAGCTGCACCTGTTCGAGTATGTGCGCAACTTCTTCTGGCCGTTCCTGATCCGCCAGGGCCCGGCGGTTGAGCCGGCGCGCAGTCTGTTCGAGCCACCGGTGCTGCTGGGTGCCGCATTCATCGTGGCGACGCTGGCGGCCGCCTGGCGGCTGCGCAAGACCGCCCCGCTGATCTCCTGGTGCATCCTGTGCTACTGGGCGCTCATGGTTCCGGAGGCCTCAGTCCTGCGTCTGCACCACATGGTGGCCCATTACCGCGCCTATGCCTCCAGTCCGTTCTTCTGGCTGATCCTGGCCCTGCTGGCGTATCGCTACCTGCGACCCGCAACCGTGCTCGCATTGCTTGCCGGCCTCGTTGTGCTGTATGCCGGGGCGTCGGTGTATCTGAATACCACATGGCGCACGGACGAGACCCTGTGGGCGTACAGTGTCCGCTATGGGGGTGAGCCGGTTGCCCATCTCAACTGGGGGATGGCGACCGCAGACCCGCAGTTGCGCAAGCAGCGGCTGGAGGAGGCGCTCCGCCTCGCTCCCAACTACATCATCGCGCACATCGACATGGGGCTTGTCCTGATCAAGCTGGGGGACACCGAGGGCGGTCTAAAGCACCTGCAGACCGCGGTCAGCCTCGACTCTCGGCAACCGGGCAGCCACTACTGGTTGGCCGATGCCTATCGCACGTTGGGGAAGAAGCAGGAGGCCGCGCTCGAGAGCGCCGAGGCGGCACGCCTCGACCCGCGCAACCTGAAGTACCAACTGCAGGCTGCCATCGATGCTTCGAACATTGGTGACTTCGCGGGCGCATTGCGCCACGTCGCACCAGTGATCGAGCAGGAGCCCGAGCGGGGAGAAGCGCAGTTCATCGTGGGCTTTGCTCGCCAGATGACGGGCGATACGAAGGGGGCGCTGGCGCCCTACACGGAGTTCCTGCGGCGGAACCCGCGCCACTCCCAGGCCCACTTCAACCTGGCGCTGGCGCTCATCGCGCAGGGGCAGTATCGGCAGGCCATCGAACATCTTGAACAAACACTGGCGCTCAAGCCCGACTACCGCGCTGTGCACCTGCACCTGGCGACCTGCTATGAGAAGCTGGGGGATGGCGAGACGGCGCGCAAACACCGGCTGCAGTGGGAGCAACGAAACGACTAGGGGGCTGTCTAACACCTCGACCCCGACCTCTCGCCATCGTGCGTGGTTGAGGCACGGTGGCGTTGTAGGTGGAGGGCGGGGCTGCTCTCCTGCCGCGGGCGGCGTCCAGGCGAGAGGCCGGGCTCCCGGCATGGTCGCGAGCGGCGGTGTCAGGCTCGTACCCGAGCTGGAGCAGGCCGCGGGCCCGGACCCGGCGAGGCCGATCGCGGGCGCGGGCCGTGTCCCACGGAGGTGATGCGACGCCCTCCGTCGAAGTCAGCCGCTGGTAGTTGGCGTCAGCAGGGCCGCGGCACGGGCCGGTGATGCGCGGACCGCGCGGGGGCCAAAAACGGGTTGCCATGCGGCTGAGTGTGCGCTATACTGCGAGGGCAGACTGGCTGCGGAACGCAGCGGGCGCATCGCGAAGCCCCTGGAGGACGCCTGCCATTTCGGCCGCGTGAGAGGCCGCAAGTTTTCTCTGGATCGTGTCCACCCGGCGCTTGACAAGCGAGGCGGAGTTGTTATATGGTTTGACTAACAAAGGTGGACGATACACTCCAAAGCCATCGGCTAGAAGGGGGGGGGGCACAGGGAACCTGCAGGGAAGCGCTTGAGCCACCGAAGTCTGTGTTGTTGGTGTCGTAGGCAGCGTCTCACGGCACGAAAAACAGTACAATGGGAGGAAGCAAGATGAGTCGTATTGTCGCCAACAGACACTTGATCGTCCTCGTCGTGCTGGCGTTCCTGACGTTCGCGGGAGCGCTGTACTTCGCGGGTTGGTCCGGAGACGACGGCGCGAATGGCGCGACCGGCGCGACCGGCGCGAAGGGTGACACCGGCGCTAACGGTGCTACCGGTGCTACCGGCCCGGCGGGCGCCGATGGTGCCGACGGCGCCGACGGTGCCGACGGTGCCGACGGTGCCGATTGCGCCGACGGCGCGACCGGCCCCAAG
>CAZIWQ010000883.1:0-3356 GCA_964542355.1 uncultured Armatimonadia bacterium | reverse complement strand
GATGCTGCCCCCGCATGCACCCCGGTTGGGGCGCCTTACGCCAGCCGGACGGGCGGCGGCGGAGGAGTGCCGGCCGGCGAGCGGGAATACTCGCCCTGTCCCGCCGCCTGAGTACACCAGCGGCAGGAAGAGCCAAGCGACGCGCGCGGGATCAGAGGCAAACACGGACCACCATGGAGGACCGCCGATGCCCGAGGCAACAGGAGCCGTTCTGGAGGTCAACGACGAGCAGTTCGAGGCGATCGCTGCGGAGCCGGGCTGGGTGGTAGTGGACTTCTTCGCCACCTGGTGCCCCCACTGCAAGGCCTTCCGGCCGCGATTTGACCAAGCCGCCGCCAGCTACCAGGGGCCGGTTCGGTTCCTGGCCTGCGATGTCGATCAGTGTGAGCAGGTCTCCGCCCGGTTCAACATCCGCTCGCTCCCGACCGTCGTGCTGCTACGGGACGGGGAGAAGCAGGACATGAAGGTCGGCATGATGGGCGCCGGACAGCTCACGGCCTGGCTCGACGATCAGCGAGCGAAGGCGGAGAGCTGAGCGTGCCCGGCCGTGACCGCTCCTACCACGGCGGACGGCAACGGCGACGGTGCACGGCAACAGCAGGAGAGCAGCATGGCAGGAGCGGGCCGGGTGCCCTGCGCGTGGCGCTGGGTGAGCGGCGCCCCATCGCGGTCTGGTGACCGCTCCTACCACGACGACGGCAACCACAGACGGCGGCGGGGGATGAACCGCCCGCCCTACAGAACGGCAACGGCGAACGGCGCGGTCCCGCCCTGCGGGATCCGCGCCCTACAACGGCACACGGCAACGGCGGCAGGCTCGAAAGCCTGCCCTGCGCGGCGGCAGCGTGTGCCGTCATTGTAGCTTCTTCAGCACCCAGGCCATGTTCTCCCCCAGCACCTGCATGGTCCGGATGCCCTCGTCGTCCCCCTCCACCTCGCCCTTCTCGCGACCAATGCCCAGGTTCCAGTAGCTGGAGCCGGGGACGATCATCTGGTTGATCAGGAAGAAGTGGTTGATCGTGTCGAAGGCGTGGATCGCGCCGGCGCGACGCACCGCCACGACGGCCGCGCCCGGCTTGCGCCGCAGCAGGTTGTCGTTCGCCCGCGCCACCAGGCCCGCTCGGTCGATCAGGGCCTTCAGCTCCGGGGTGACGTCGGCGAAGTAGGTCGGCGAGGCGAGAATGATCCCGTCGGCCTCGCGCATCTTCTCGATACAGGCGTTCACCACGTCATCATCCTGCACACAGCGCATGTCCTGGTTGCGGAAACACTGGTAGCAGGCGACGCAGCCGTGGATCAGATTCCCGCCGACCTGCACCATCTCGGTGGCAATGCCTTCCTGCTCGAGTGCCTGGAAGACATGCTTGATGAGGCAGACGGTGTTGCCGTCCCTGCGCGGGCTGCCGTTGAAGGCGACGACCTTCATGCTCATGAACCTCCTGCAGCCGCGGCGAGCTTCGCACCGAGAGCCTTCAGGTCGGCCTCAGCCGCGGCGTCGGGGCGCCCCTTGACGAGCACGGGATCGGCGGCCCGCTTCAGCTTGAACGACCCGGCTACGGCCTCTATGCTCCCGATGGCCTTGCCCCCTCCGCCGTGGGTGACGAAGGCACCGTACGGCTTGTCGGTGACGGCCCCCTGGGTGGGGTAGAAGGCGCGGTCGCAGAAGTCCTTGAGCCCGCCGCCCATGTAGCTGAAGGCGTCGTAGGTACCCAGGGCCACCGCGTCACAGTCCAGGAGGTCCTGGGGCTCGGCCTCCAGGCCGCTCTTCATCACGACCTCCGCGCCGGCGGCGGCCGCCCCCGCGGCCACCGCGTCGGCGGCTGCCTTCGTGTTGCCTGTCATCGTGCAGTAGACGACGAGTACCTTTGCCATGGGACCACTCCCTCTCTTGTCAGGCGGCTGTGAGCCGCTGTCAGGCGTGCGGTGCGGGGGTGTGCTCCCCGCTCCGATTACATCACAGGGCGAAGCGCTCGGTATGGATGCGGTGACCGGAGAACCCCAGCTTGAGTAGTGCGGCCCGCACCAGGTCCATCATCGGTTCCGGCCCGCAGTGAGCACGTCTACTCCCCCAGCTCCACGCAGCGTTTGCGGTAGTACAGGTAGTCCTCGAATGGCACCTCGGCAGGGACGCCGTGGTCACAGCAGGGGATATACCCGCAGCGCGCGCGCATCTCCGGGCGGATCCGCTCCACCATCGCGTCGATGGCGGGGCGCCCGCGCGCCAGCTCCCGCTTGTCGATGCCGCCGCGCAGCACCAGCCAGGGATACTCGCGCCCGATTGCGACCACATCGCATCCGGAAGCCACCTCGAACGGGCTCATCACGTCCATCGCGATGCCTTCACGGTACACCGGAATCGTCGGGCGGCAGTCGCCATCGGTGTCAATCTGCACGAAGAGATGCCGCGAGCGATCCATCTGGCGCGACTGCACGTTGGCGATGAGCTGCTGGTAGTAGGGCAGCAAGAACTCGCGCATCATCGCAGGTGAGATGAGGGGGCCGTGGTTATAGCAGATGTCCTCGGCGAGGAAGATCTCATCGAGCGTGACGTGCTGCTGGTGGCGGGCGATGACCGCTTCCGCCAGTTCGTACCACGCCTGCATGCAGTCGTGGATCAGTGCGGGGTCATCGTGGACCATGTAGAGGAGGTCGGCGGGGCCGATCAGGCTGCGCAGGTACATGTACCCGCCGACCAGGTTCTGGCAGATCATGAGGCCCTGGCTCGCGGCCTGCCGGGCCACGGCCATCCGCTGCTCGAGGTCGGCGAAGCGCTCGGGGGAGGCAGGGTCCAGCCGCCACTTCACATCCTCCTCCCACGTCCGCCGGTCCTGCACCGGATGGGCAACATACTCGGGCATGAAGCCGGAGCGCCGCCCCTTGAAGTACAACACATGCCGGCCGGCAGCATCCTGCTCGATCTCGTGGTCGCCCCGGTCCTCGATGATGCGCGTCTCGAAGCCCGGGCAGAACGCGGCCTCGCACCAGCCGACCTGGCCCAGGTGATGGTCGCCGGGCGGGTCATAGTGGAACAGCTCTCCCAGGGGGACGTCCTGCGGCATCCCCTGCTCCTTCCAGGCCTCGAGGCTGTAGAAGCCGAACTCCCCCTTGAGCAGGGGCGCACCGGGGACACGGTCGTAGGCATCGCGCCGCCGGCGCGCAGCCTCGGCCATCTGCTCGCGGGGTACCATGGCATGGACGCCATCGGCTGCGGGGTTCTCAGGGGTCATGTGACGGCCTCCGGAAGAGAGAGATCTTGACGCGGTAGGAGCGGCTTCGACCGCCAGCCGTTGACGTCGCCGTGGTAGGAGCGGTCCCCAGCCCCCCGGCCCGGCCGACCGGGCACCCCCACGCCACAC
>CAZIWQ010000882.1:0-3359 GCA_964542355.1 uncultured Armatimonadia bacterium | reverse complement strand
GCCCAACTGTGCGGGGCGGCCCAGTAGGGGTACTCGGGGCGCGTCCCGATCAACTCGGGCAACAGGCCGGTCGGGGTCGCATGATCGAGACAGAACTCGATATACCCCCCGGCCTTCGCACGCCAGTGCTCCGCCCGCGCCGCGTCCTCCCCCTCATACGAGTTGGCCACCTGAAGCGCCACGAGTGCAAACCACAGGGTGTTGACGCAGCCGATGACCCCGCCGAGGTAACCATCGCCCTCATAGCGGCGGATGCCGACGCCCCCGTCAGGGAGCCGGTAGTTGAGGCGGGCGTCAATCGTCTCCAGATTCGTCTCGATGAGCCGCCGCTCCTCCGGCACGCGCGGCGAGATCATGCCGAACGGCTCGGAGACGCCGAGGGTGGAGGAGTCGACGATCAGGTCCGGCTGCCCCTCGGAGTGCATCCCGCGCGCGAAGTGGGAGCCGTTGTGGACCGCCAGCGTCGCAGCCTTGATGCGGGTGCAGGTGGCCTGCCACTGGTCCGCCAGTACCGGCTCGCCGGCGACTGACGCCATCGTGGCACAGTCGCGGAGCGCCGCATAGATCGCCGCGTTGGTGTAGACGAAGGTCCCACAGAACGTCTCCCACAGGTCGCAGGCGAACGAGTGCCAGCCGTCAGTGCCGATCATGGCGGCGAGGGCCTCGGCGCCGCGACGGACAGTTGGCCAGCGCTGGGCCACCTGGCGGGCGCGGCCCTCCGGCCCACTGGCCAGCGCATCCTGCGCCAGCGCAATCAGCGCGCCGGCCGTCTGATCGACCTGGAGGAAGTCCTCCCGCAACGCCCACGAGGACGCCATCTCGGCGTTGGACCAGTAGCGCTGCCCCCACTGGCCGGAGGGGAGTTGGGCCTTCACATACCAGTCCGCGAGGCTGGACATTCCCCGGGCCTCGCCCGCGGCGCGCAGGGCGGCCATCGCCTCCGTCGCATCGCGCGGCCAGCAGTAGCCATAGCCGCCGCACAGCTCGTAGGCGGGGTCGAACTCGGGTGCCGCCATGACGGCGTAGGTCTCAGCATCCTGTAGCATCCGCAGGGAGAGCAGGGCGCGGTCGTAGGCCGCGACCAGCCGTGGCTTCGCCGCGGGTCGCACCAGCCCGCCGAGCCAGACGGTGTCGCTCTCGATCGTCTGCTGCTCCAGCTCCGCGCCTCCGGTGCGGGCCAGCGACTGCACCGTGGCGACCGCCTGGTCGCGGCTGGGGGCCGCCGCCATGATCACGGCGAGCTCGCGACTGGTGCCCGCCGGCACCGAGAGATGCCACCCGAGGGCAAAGTCCACCTGGCCGATGTCCTCCGCCTGCCCGTTGAGGTGCCCGTCATACAGGTCGCTCTTGGCGCTGCGCGGGCCGTCATCGATCGACTTGCCGCAGCGCCAGACCGCGGGCGCGTCCCCGCCGACGGCAATCGCCACATCCCGGAAATACTGCACCGTCACCCCGTTCGCGGGGCTGTGGCGCACCGCCTGCTTCCCGGTGACCTCATTGATGCGGAGCTCATAGTAGTGGAAGAAGGTGCCCTGGAAGCCGTGGTCGCCCTCGGCCTCGAGCCGCACGCGCCTGACGAGCGCGGTGGAGCCCGGGGGGCAGAAGTCGGTGAAGCACAGGGCGATCCCCTCGGCCGGCAGCCGCAGTGTCGTCTGCAGCACAGTGGCCCCGTGCAGGTACTCCTGCTCGCGCCGGAACTCGTCGGCGAACGTCCACAGGAAGCGGCCGTGACCGGGATGGCCCACGTACAACCCGCACAGGAGCTGGCGCACGTTCTGGGCGAAATCGATGTGCGGATAGAAGAACGACATCACTTCGCCGGCGGGTCCCAGGGTACACAGCACGCGGCCGTTCCCGACGGCGCCGGTCGGCAGGTAGACTCCCATCGATCGATCCTCCACTGGGGCGCAAGCGCGCCGTTATCCCAGATCCCCGAGACCGTGCGTCACCCAGGCGCGCAGGAACTCGGCCACGCTCCAGGCCTGCGCGGGACAGCCGCGCGGGGTGTGGGGCCAGTCGCCATCGAAGATCTCGGACACGCTCCCCAGACCCGCCTCGGACAGGTGCCGGACCAGCGGCTGCAAGAGCTCGCGCACCCACTGCCGCGTCTCGCCGGTGTGACCCGACTGCGCGAAGTAGGCATCCAGGTAGGGCCCGAGCAGCCACGGCCACACGGTGCCCTGGTGGTAGGCGCTGTCGCGTGACCACGGGTCACCCGTGCACGCGCCCCGGTACCTGGAGTCATCGGGCGACAGCGTGCGCAGGCCGTAAGGAGTCAGCAACTTGTCCGTTACCGCCACCAGCGTGGCGCGCCGCTGCGGCTCGTCCAGCACCGCATCGGGCAGTGCGAGCGCAATCACCTGGTTGGGGCGGAGCGAGCCGTCGCGCTCGTCGCCGCGCACGCAGTCGTAGCAATAGCCCAGCTCCTCGCTCCAGAACGTCGCGCCGAAGGAGGTCCGCACGAGCGCGCTGAGCTGCCCGTAGGGGGCGGGGTCGTCGCCCAGCTTCGCGGCGATGAGCTCCGCGGTCCGCAGGGCACAGTACCACAGGGCATTGACCTCAACGGCCTTCCCATGGCGCGGGGTGAACACCGTCTCGCCCACCTTCGCATCCATCCAGGTGAGCTGGGTCGTGGCGTCACCCGCGCCCAGCAGGCCGTCCTCGTCCATCTTGATCGCGTGGCGCGTGCCCTCAATGTGCGCGGCGAGGGCCGCCTTGAGCCGGTCGAACAGCCCCTGCTCGAACACTCCCAGGTCGCAGGTGGCGTCATAGTAGCGCCGGGCGGCGACGAAGAACCACAGGGTGGCGTCCACGGTGTTGTAGGCCGCCTCGGTGCTCTGGTCGGGGAACAGGTTCGGGATCAACCCGCCCTCCATCGCCCCGCTGTAGGCGGTGAGGACGGCGCGGGCCTCGGCGTGCCGGCCCGCGGCCAAGAGCAGCCCCGACACCGAGATCATCGTGTCGCGACCCCAGTCGGTGAACCACGGGTACCCGGCGATGATGCTGCGGGCCTCGCTCGTCCCCTCGTGGCGGCGGACCACGAACTGGTCGGCCGCGAGCACGAGCGTGCGGGCCACCTCGTCGTGCCGGGGTGCCTGCGCGACGATCCCCAGCCGCCGCTGCCGTTCGGCCTGGGACAGCTCACCCACCGGGGCCGGCAGGGGGGCGTCCAGTGCCGCGACGAGACTCACCTGCCGGCCGGCGCGCAGGCTCCAGCGGACCACTCCCGGGCTGTAGAGGTCCTCCGTGTCATCCAGGCCCCGCTCGCGCTCGGCAGGATAGGTGAAGTGATAGTACCACTCCCCATCGGGCCAGAACTCGCCGTCACCGATCTGCAAGTGCACCGGGCCGGCCCCCTC
>CAZIWQ010000881.1:0-3359 GCA_964542355.1 uncultured Armatimonadia bacterium | reverse complement strand
CTGCGAAGCCGCATTCGCTCCTCAGGATGACATCGGCCCAGAGGCCCGGTTCGTGTGGCCGCCGACGGACTGGCCAACAAACAGCGCCGTCGTCTCGGTCGGCAGACCTTGTCGAGCGAGACGCTCGACCTACGCGGCGCCCGCACACGACGCGGTTCCCGCTTTGCCCGATCCGGCCCCTCCCGACGACAGCGGTCGCAGACTTGCCGGTCGGAGGCCCGCCCGGGAAGGTCGGGGCTTCTACCGCCACACTCCGGGTATTGTCCGTCCGCACTGGGGGCACCTGCCGGCCGTGAGCCGGTTCTGGCGCACCTCAAAGCCCCACCGCTCAATCACCACGGCCCCGCACTTGGGGCAGTAGGTGCTCTCGTACTTGTGCCCGGGTACGTTGCCCAGGTACACGAAGTTGAGGCCCTGCTCGCGCGCAACGTCATGGCAGCGCTCCAGAGTCGCGGTGGAGGTCGGCGGCAGGTTCTTGAGCTGGTACTGGGGAACGAACCGGGAGAAGTGCAGCGGGGTATCGGCCCCGAGGTAGGTCTTGATCCAGCGCGCCACCTGCCGGATAGCACCGGGGGAGTCGTTGAGCGTCGGCACGACGAGGTACACCAGCTCCAGCCACTTGCCCAGCCGCTTGACGCGACCGATCGTGTCGATCACCGGCTGCAGCGTGCCAGCGCAGTACTTGTTGTAGAACGCCTCGGTGGGGCCCTTCCAGTCGATCCTGATCGCGTCGAGGTGCTGGGCGGCACTCAGCAGCGGGTCACGGTTGATGTAGCCGTTGGTGATCATGACGGAGCGCAACCCGACCCGGTGCCCCTCGCGCGCCGTGTCGATCATGTACTCGAGGAAGGTGACCGGCTCGGTGTAGGTGTAGGCGATCACCTGACAGCCATACTGCTTCGCCATCCCGGCGACCTTGGCCGGGGGGAGCTCCTGGCTGTCCACCTGTTCGGGGCGGGCCTGCGACAGTTCCCAGTTCTGGCAGTCCTTGCAGTCGAAGTTGCAGCCGGCCGTGCCCAGCGAGAACGCTCGGCTCCCGGGCAGGAAATGGAACAGTGGCTTCTTCTCGATGGGATCGATGTTGAGGGCGGCCGCCGAGCCATACACGAGCGTGTAGTACTTGCCCTGGCGGTTCTCACGGGAGCCACAGAAGCCCCGCTCGCGGTCGCCAACTTTGCACTGCCGCGGGCAGACCTTGCACTGGATGCGCCCGCCGCTCAGCTTGTCGTAGAAGAGGGCCTCCTTCATGCGGAGCGGGGAGCCGGCCTCCGCACGGCGCGGACAGATCAGCTCGAGGGCACCCAGGCCCGCACACCCCAGCCCCAGCGCCGCCGTCGTCCTGAGAAGCTCACGCCGCGATAGCCTCCCGGCAGCCACACCGGCAGCGCGCTCCGGGCCGCCCCCGTCCTCCGGCGCGCTCGCGCACAGGTCTCGCGGGGCCGCGGCCATGTCTGGTCCGGGGGCCCTGCCCGGTTTGTCAGGCATCACCGGCACCTCCTCCCACCTCGAGGCGGACGATCTCGATGCGGTCGCGGCGGGCGTTCCCCAGGCCGTACTCCGCAGCCAGTGCGAGATAGCGGGGCGCCCGCTCCTCGCCCGCCAGCGGGGGCAAGCCGTGCCCGCGGCGGAGGTCCTCGATGATCGCCAGCCCCACGGCATCGGCGGCCACCGCGTCGGTCGCCACGATCAGCGCCCCGTAGCGCACCGTCGTGTCCGGCTTGTATGCCGGCCCGCCCTCGTAGCAGACGTTGAGTGCATCCACCACCACCAGCCGTTGCTTGCTGCGGATCAGCTCCGCGCAGTTGAGGTCCGCCACGTACGGCGTGCAGTGGTCGAGATGCAGCTTGTTCGGGTTGTGGATGCTGCCGAAGTGGTTCTTGAGCGCTCCGCTCAGTCCGGCCAGATCGTGGTCCTTGAGCACGGGGACGTTGATCAGGACGGTGGCGGTCTCCGAGACGATGCGGGAGAAACAGGTGCCGACCGACTTCACCACCGTCGGGGCGACGTCATACCCACAGACATCACTGCCGATCACCTTCGTCCCCGGCCCGGTGGTGTTGGGCTCAAAGCCGAGGGCTTCCAGCTCCTGTGAATCACGGTCATAGATGATGGTCTTGTCTGCAGCCACGCCGGCGCTGACCAGCCCCGTCACGATGGCGTGACAGACCTCCGGGTGCGTGGAGAGCTCCGGCCCCGCCAGGGCGTTGACCTTCAGCGCAACGACGTCCGGAGGACCCGCGTAGCGCCGCCAGGCCTCCTGCGGCGGCCCGCCCCCCGCCAGGCTGAGCATCGCCGCCTCCAGCATCGTCTGCACGCGGGCTGCGTCCACGCGGCCGTCCGCGGCGATGGCGCCCCGGTCGCGTGCGATCACCACCCGTGACCTGGCGGGCGGCGCGACGTCTGGGGGGCCGGCAACCGGCACAGGGGTCTGCGGCTGGGCGGCGGGGGCGCTGCGGAGATCGCAGCCGGCCAGCCCGAGACCGGTCAGGCCCAGGGCCTGCAGGAACTGGCGGCGTGAGTGCTCGCTCATCGCAGATCGCTCACCGGGCCGGCTCCTCATCGCCGAAGACCTGCGTGGTGAAGATCGACAGGCGGGCGCCCTTGCGCCAGGCGTCGCCCGGCAGGCCGGCCTTCTCCTCGCACAGGTAGGTCAGCATGGTGTCCCGGTCCCACCCCTGCTCGGTGGCCACTTCGGGGAGGAACACGCCCCTGCGATACCCCTGCGTGACAATCACACCATGCCGGCCGACCACGATCTCGGAGGGGTCGGCGATGGGCTTGACCGGCGATAGTACGCTGACATGCACGCTGAGCTGCTCCAGCTCTGCCGGCTGGACGGGCTCGAAGCGCGGGTCCTGGGTTGCCGCGGCGACGGCCCGGCTGATCACGGCGTCGACGAGTGGCTCCTGCGGCTCGAGCGACCCGATGCAGCCGCGCAATCGGCCCTTCGCCTCGAGCGTCACGAACACGGCGCGTTTCTCGGCCAGTACGCCCTCGCGGCGCGTGGGCTGCGGGCGCTGGCGCCGCGTCACCCAGTCGCGGATCGTGTGCCGAGCCAGGTCGAGCAGGTACTGCTGTTGCTCCTGAGTGAGCTCACCTTCTCCGAACTTCACCTCTGGCGCTCCCCCCTCGTCTGCGGCCGGGGGCACCAGGCCGGTGGCCGCCGGCCCCGGCCTCCCCGCGACCTGGCATAGTGCGACCGCACCATAGCCCACGCAGCGGGTCTTGTCACCGACGGCAGCATCACCGGAGTTGGCGTACTTGAGCACCCGGGCCTCATTGGCCCCCAACCGCCGGGCGGCCTCCATGACCACCATGACCGGCCCCAGCCCGCACAGTGTGCAGTGCAGCTCGGCGAC
>CAZIWQ010000880.1:0-3369 GCA_964542355.1 uncultured Armatimonadia bacterium | reverse complement strand
CCCCTGCGACGCGCGCTGGGTGTACGTGCCGATCGCTTTGCGCCTCGGCTCCTCCACGGTCGAGGTGGGGTTCCCGGAGGCGGGCACCTGACGAGCGCGCGGGCCGGGTTGCGCGACCCGTGCCCCCGGGGGGAGGCCTGGTGCCGATCCCGCGCTGCAGGATCGTTCATGAGGCGGCAACACCTCCCGGGACGATCACCAGCTACGTAGCACGCGGCCGAGAGCACCTGGAAGAGCGGCCGAAGAGCCGTTCTGAGGCCGCGACGCTACGCTCAGAGGCCTGCAGAGGCCGCCGACAGCCGTCTCACCACGAGAGACCCGGCCGGAAGTGGCTTTTTCGGCCGGGTCTCTAGGCCAGCAGCTTGCGCAGGTACTCGAGGTTGTACCTCGCGGCCGTCTCCGGGTCTGCCGTCGGTGCCGTCTCCAACACCAGCCAGTCGTCATAGCCAAGCTCGCGCAGCGCCGACAAACACGCGGGGATGGGCACGACGCCCTCGCCCAGCAGGTCCGCGTCCCGCTCCTTGATGTGCACCTCGCCGATACGGTCACCCAGGAGCTTGATCTCCGCGACCGGGTCGTTGCCAAACGCCAGTGCGTTGCCGACATCGTAGTAGACCTTCAGGGCAGGAGACGCCACGGTGTCGGCCATGTTGGCGAGCTCCGGGGCGGACTTGCCGTAGCCCCGGCCCACGTTCTCCAGGCACAGGACGACACCATGGTCGGCCGCCGGCGGGGCGAGCTCGGCCATCATCTCAATCCACCGCTGCGTCCCGACCTCATGGGTGACGCCCTCTTCGCCGGGAGTGACCGGCACGAGGATCCACCTGACACCGAACTCCGCGCAGTAGGCGCAGGTCGCCGTCAGCATGTCCCGGATGCGCGCGCGGATCGCCGGGTCGTCGGAGGCGGGGCTGTACGTCCAGCAGACACCCGCACAGAAGCTGGCGAGCTCGATGCCGGCGGCCCCGATGAGACCATGGAGCTCTCGGCGCCCCTCGGCACTCCACAGCAAGGTCTCTTCGTAGTTGGCCCCGAGGTCCAGCTCGAGGCCGTCGAAGCCGACACGCGCGGCCATCTCGAACGCCGCCGGCCACGGCTGCTGCAGACATCCGTCACGGATTCCGATCTTCATTGGTTCGCTCCTGTCCTGCGTCTGGCGCAGTCAGTGTTCCGGCCTCGCCCTCTGGACCCCGGCCGACGCCGGGTGCTCGACCACCACCGGCCAATGTGCGGTACGTTCGTTGTTGCTCCCAACCGCACCTCGTCGGTCTTGCGGGAGCAAGCGCGGGCCCCCCGCTCCGGGCGCGGCGCTCCGTCAGGGAAGCAGCTTGAGGCTCCCATAGACCGTGTACGACGCGTTGGCGGCATGGCTATCGATGGCGCCGCCGTTGAAGTCGAGGTTGCCGGCGGCACCGTGCGTGTAGTCGGTATCCTTCAGGACCCCGAAGCGCACGTGCGGGGGCAGGTCGGTGGGCGCCTGCAAGAGCGCCTCGACCTCCGGGTCGGCCGCCAACCACAGGAAGGCGTGGTAGTCCACGAAGTCGTCGGCGTCGAAGCCGGCGTTGACCTCGTAGCCGATCAGGTCCCAGGCGCTCAGGTTCATGGAGCTGATGATCTGTGGCCCCAGACGGTGGGCGTCGGTGATGAGCTGCTGGGTGGCTTCCGGCGTCATCGGGATCGGCCGCGACTCGACCAGGTTCCGCAGGGCCGGCGTGACAGCGTTATCCATGGCGCGCTGGAGCAGGCCGGTGATGTCCGACCAGGGGCTGAAGTCATGCTCCAGGCACAGCACGAAGGCCCCCATGACCTCGGGCCGGCGCAACTGGCAGCCGTCGGCGATAGTGAAGCTCTGCACGTTCGGGAAGTCACACTGCCCCATGCTCGCGGGGATGTTGAGGTCGGTGTGGGCCTTGGCGTTGCTCACGAACTCAGAGGCGGTGTTGCCCTGCCAGACGCGCGTGGAGCCCGGGGTGTTGAAGCGCGAACGGAACTGGACGACCACGAAGTAGGGCTCGTCGCCGCTGGGACCGATGATCGGGTCCTCGGAGATGTTGTTGAGGTGCATGCTCTCGAGCTTCAGACGCCAGGTGCGCGGCTCGGTGAAGCTGGAGAGTGCCACGTAGACGTTACCGCGCATGTTGCCCGCCACGGTATCGCCCACCAGGGTGCCGAGGTCCGCGCGGTGGTCGCCGTTGAAGTCGCCCACCAGGGGGGTCTCGTTGCCCACGCAGAAGTAGTCGTGGCGCTTGACCGTGGCGCCGAAGTGCTGCGGCAGCGGCAGCAACTGGTTCAGAGCGGTGAAGACCCAGCCGGGGCCGCGGTCGTAGTCGCCCCGCGGCGGGGTGCGCCCGAAGGCGATCAGGTCCGCCAGGTGGTCCCCGTTCACGTCGCCGACCTCCGGGACTTGCCCGCGGTCGCACCAGTCGGTCTTCCACACGCCCGACTCCCCGAAGCGGGATCCGTCCGACAGCGCCACGTACACCTCCCCGCGGTCCGGCACGAAGGTCGCGATGTCGGCCTTCCCGTCACCGTTGAAGTCGCCGATCCGGGGCGTCTCGTTGCCAACACAGAAGAAGCTGTGCCAGACCGTGGGGTGCTCGAAGCCGCTGGTGGTCCGCGCCAGCGCGACAAGCACGTTGCCATCCTGCTGGGCGACGGAGTCCGGGCCGGGGTTGGGGTCGGGGTTGCTCTTGACGAACACGATGATGTCGTCGCGGCCGTCGCCGTTGGCATCTCCGGCCAACGGGACCTGCTGCCCCACACACAGGTGCTTGTTCCATTTGGCGAGCTCCTGGAAGTAGCTGCCCTGCGAGAGCGCTACTCCCACCGCACCCCGCTCCGGCTCGGGCTTGGTGTCACGCACGAAGACCGCCACATCATCGCGGTGGTCGCCGTTGAAGTCGCCGATGACGGGCAACTCCTCCCCCACGCACAGCATGTCACTGAACTTCTGAATCTCCCGCGTGAAGCGTGTCAGACCCGAGAAGATGACACCGCAGTCGCCGCGGCCCGGCTCGGGCTTGGTGTCGCGGACGAAGACGGCCAGGTCATCGCGGCCGTCGCCGTCGAAGTCACCGACTCGCGCGATCTCCCGTCCGACACAGAAGAGATCGTGCCACAGGGCTGCCCGGGGGGTGGGCCGGAAGCCGTTCGGCAGATCGGCATTGACGGAGCTAGCAGCGGCCACCAACACCAGCACGATGAGCAGGCGGTGTAGCGAGGTTCTGGTCATAGCGGTGTCCCTTCTAGTGCCGCGTTAAGGATGATTCTGCTGGTCTGGCACCGACCCGGAAAGCGGCGCCACAGGGCCGACTGGCCGGGTCGTTGTAGCCCGGAGGGCGGCCGCTACTTGCCACCGGCGGAAGCCGG
>CAZIWQ010000879.1:2805-3372 GCA_964542355.1 uncultured Armatimonadia bacterium | reverse complement strand
GTGGTCCCGCGAGGCGGGAGCATTGGGCAACGGCGACGGCGGGAACGGCAACGGCGGGAACGGCAACGGCACGGCGAACGGCTCGCGCTCGGGGGAGCGCTCCTACCACGGCCACGGCAGCGGCGGGGAGCGATCCCGCAGGGCGGGATCGCGGTCCCAGGGACGGAACGGCAACGCGAAACGGGGAGCCTGCTGGTGCAGGCTCCCCGCGCTGGTTCTCGAGGCTGCGGCCGCGATGCTCCCATGCGGCCGCATCGCCCGCTGCTACATGTACAGCCCCCGCAGCCGCACGGTCTCGGCGACGCGGCCGACGGCGATGTCCATCGCCGCGGCACGCATGTCAATCCCGGCGCTCTGCGAGCGCTCATAGACGTTATAGAACGCCTGCACCATCTTGTCCTTGAGCCGGGCGTCGACTTGCTCCGCGCTCCACTGGTAGCGCTGCATGTTCTGGACCCACTCGAAGTAGGAGACGGTCACGCCGCCGGCATTCGCGAGGATGTCGGGGATGACCAGGACCTTCTTGTCATTGAGAACCAACTGGGCAGCCGGCGTCGTCGGGCCGTT
>CAZIWQ010000879.1:0-2795 GCA_964542355.1 uncultured Armatimonadia bacterium | reverse complement strand
AAGATGACCGTGTCGTCCTTGAAGGAACGCACCACGGCCGCGGCATTGCCGGAGTTGATGACATTCTCCAGCGCGGCGGGCACCAGCACATCACAGGGGAGCTGGAGCAGCTCGTCATTGGTGATGCGGTCGCCCTCTTTGAAGTCGGCGACGGTGCCGGTCTCGGACTTGTGGTGGGTGAGCGAGCTGGCGCACAGGCCGGAAGTGGAGCAGGTGCCGCCCTGCGAGTCGGAGGCCCCCACCAGCCGCGCCCCGAGGTTCTCCATGATGCGGGCGACCGCCTGGCCGGCGTTGCCGAACCCCTGGATGACGACGCGAGCCCCCTCGAGCGGGATGCCGAGGACGCGGAGGGCCTCGAGGATCGCGTAGCAGCAGCCCTGGCCGGTCGCCTGATCGCGGCCGTAGGAGCCGCCGATGGCCAGCGGCTTGCCGGTGACGACCCCGGGCGAAGGATGGCCCACCTTCTTGCTGTACGTGTCCATGATCCATGCCATCATGCGCTCGTCGGTGTAGACATCGGGCGCCGGGATATCGCAGTCGGGGCCGATGACGTCACACAGCTCCAGCGCGAAGCGCCGCGTCATGCGCTCGAGCTCGCCCGCCGACATGTGCTTGGGGTCACAGATGATGCCGCCCTTCGCACCCCCGAACGGGATGTCCACGACGCTGCACTTCCAGGTCATCCACATCGACAGGGCCACCACCTCGTCCATGTGGACCTGGGGGTGGTAGCGCAGTCCACCCTTGGAGGGGCCGCGATCGGTACTGTGCTGCACGCGGAAGCCGGTGTAGATCGAGCAGTCCCCGCTATCCATCAGCGTGGGGATCGCGACCTGCACGATGCGTTGGGGTTGTGCCAGCTTGGCGTGGATGCCGGCCTCGAGCCGCAAGCGGTCCGCCGCCTCCTGCAACTGCTGGAGCGCGATCTCCCGCGGGTTCCGGGCGATGTCACTCATCGCCGCCGGGGCCGTGCTCGCTTGCCGGGGCGGCTCTGGGCCCTTCGTATCTCCGGCACTATTCTTGGCGCCCGGTGTGGTCTTTCGTGGGCTCATGGATGGTGTGGTCCTCCTCACGGGATATCTACGCCTCAGGGCTCTGTTCCCCGGGCGCGACCTGCCATTAGCAGTCCGAGCTGTATCTGCAGATTCGTGAAGCCATCCGCGATCGGGCACAGCGGCGACCCCGCTCCCCGGATGGCACTGACAAAGCGCTCAATCGATGTTCGCATGAAGTCGGTGGCTTTCAACTCGTGCTCGCCGAGCGTAAGGTAGGCGGCGAACACACCGGTCTCGTCATTACGGCCCTCATAGTCGGCCAGCTCGCCATCAACCCCGAAGCGCCTGACGAGAGGGCCGGCAGGCACGTTGCCGACGACGATCTCGGCCGCCACCGTGCGTCCGTTCGCGGTCTGATAGCGCAGGGCGCCGTGGACCTCGGTGTCGGCGACCCGGCACGTCTCCGAGCCGGGTACCAGGTCGCCCGGCCCGGCCAACGCCATCAGCACACTCAGTGGATGGGAGGCCAGGTCGATCCAGATCCGCTCGCCGCCCGCGCCCGGCTTGCCGCCGCGCGAATCCATGCGCATCATGAAGCGGGAGAAATGGTCCAGGTCGACGGGACGCTGCGCCCGGGCGCACAGGGCCCGGTACGGTGCCACCGCGGCCACGTACTGGGTGTTGACGGCGGCAATGATGCCCGCGCGGTGGGCGGCGGCAACCATCTGCCCGGCCTCGTCCAGCACCTGTGCGACGGGTTTGTCCGGGTCCCAGACGAGGGGCTTCTCACACAGGACATGACAGCCCTGCCCGGCCGCGGCCAGGAAATGGCGCTGGTGCAGCCACGGCGGCGAGCAGATGGAGACGAGGTCCAGGCGCGCCCCGGCGAGCATCGCCTCGGTGTCGACATAGCCCTCGCCGCGGAACCCGCACAGGTCTGCGAGCACGCGGCCCGTCGCGTCGACACTCGCCTGGCTCGTGCCGGCGAACGCGACGACCTCACAACCCAGGGCCTGCAGCCACTTGACATGGTGCTTGCCGATGCCGGAGGCACCAATCACACCTGCCCGCAATATCGGGGCCATACGCAGCTCACCTCTGAAGGACGGGCCGCACAGCGCCCGTAGCGCCGCGCCGTGCCGCCGCGACGAGGGATCGCGGCCTGCCGAGGGTGCCCGGGGCCAGGCCTGATCCTTCGCTGTCCCGCTTCGCGGGACGGACGCTCAGGATGACAGTGGCCCCCGGAGTTGATCCTTCTCCGGTGGGGCGCGGCGCGGTCGTGGCTCGGATCACACCCGCGCACAGCGGCGTCATCGTGCCGATCAGTTGACGCGGTTCTCGGCTTCCGCCATGGCGCCGGGGGTGAGGCGGAACTCCACGTCCCGCTCCCGGCCGTGCGTGGTAACCGTCACACTGAAGACCTTCGTCTTGCCGGGGGCGATGTCGCGCACAACCACGCGGTTGAGGCCGCGCTCCTCGTCGCCCGCCCCGTGGAGTACCGCGGTGACGGTAACCTCGCCGACCGGCCGCGGGCCCCGGTTGGTGATCTCGGCGAGGATGCGGGCCACGCCCTGTCGATCGTCAATGTTGAGGCTGTAGCGGTCGACCGCAAGCTGCCCGACATCCTGCACGGTGGTCTGGCGACCACGCCCGCAGGCGGCGAGCAGGAGGCAGCCCAGTGCGGCCACCAGGATCATGCCCGCGCGCAGCCGGCACGCCCCGACCGGCGGGATGCCCGCCCTGGAGGCCGGGATCGGCGGGGCACAGGTCCCCGCCCTACAGGCCGGGATCGGCGGGGTC
>CAZIWQ010000878.1:0-3378 GCA_964542355.1 uncultured Armatimonadia bacterium | reverse complement strand
TTCACCTGCCAGGCAAGCTGGCAGGGGTCGCCTCGGCTGGCTGCGTGCCTCGCCGTCGGACCGGCTTCCGCCTGCCTACGTGCGCGGCCCTCGGACGTCCTCCGCTTACTGACGTGCGCGGCTCGGTTGGGTGGGGCGCGCAGCCGCGGTGCGCCAACTCGCGCACGGTGGGCGCGCAGCCAATCTCCCCGTCAGCGCCACGCGGCGCGGCTGACACCCCGCGACCAGATCCCGGTCGACAGCCGGCCAGCCAGCCCCAATCCGTGTCGCCAGCATGCCCGCGGGCCGCCGACGGCTCATCAGCCAGAAACGATGCTCCTGCGTCCACCCACCCTCCGCTTGACTCCCAAACGTGCGTATCATATATTGGACGCTCGTAAGGCCGCGGCTCACAGCCGGCGGCCTCACTCTCACCTCACCCACTTCACCCCGGGCCCGGTGATCACCCCGATGGACCCACACGCCCTCACAGACGACTCGCGCCAGACCGAAGGGAGACCATGATGACACGGCAACTGCTCAAGGACGGCTGGCACCTACAGACCGCAGCGCTCGTGGGCCGGGATGGCGCCGCGCTGTCGCAGCCGGGCGCGGAGGCCATCGGCTGGCATGACACCTGTGTGCCAAGCACGGTGCTGTGCGCACTCGTCCGCGCCGGCCTGTACCCCGACCCGCGCTTCGAGCTCAACGTGTTCCGCATCCCGGATTCGTCCGCCGAGTTCAACGCCGAGCAGGGCCTGGCGCGGTTCAGCCACCTGCCGGACCAGCGCAACCCGTGGCGCGACCCGTGGTGGTACCGCACCGAGTTCGACCTCGCCCCCCTCTCGGCCGGCCGCCGGGTGTGGCTCAACCTGGACTGCCTCAACTACCGGGCCGAGGTGTGGGTGAATGGTACCCGCGTCGCTGACAGCGAAGAGGTCGCCGGCATGTTCCGGCGCTTTCGGCTGGACATCACCGCTCACGTAACTGCGGGCCAAAACGCCCTCGCGCTGCTCGTCTACCCGGTCGATCACCCGGGGACGCCCGACACGCAGCTTGAGGTGTATGGCAAGGTGCGGGGCTTCCACAAGGAGATCATGCGCGATGTCACCGAGGTCATGACCGTCGGCTATGACTGCTTCCCCACGGTGCCGGACCGCAACATGGGCCTGATCCAGGAGGTGTGGCTGGACTTCACCGGCCCGGTGGACCTGCGCGATCCGTTTGTGCGGACTGCCTTGCCGACGCTCGAGCGAGCGGTCCTGACCATCGCCGCCGATGTCATCAACACCGCGCCAGCCGCGGTGAGCGGGACCCTCCGCGGACAGGTGCATGACCCGGCGGGCGAGGTGGTCGCGACCTTCTCGCGACCCGTTGCGCTGGCGGCGGGAGAGCAGGCGACGGTCGTCTGCGCGGGCAGCGATGACCCGGCACTGGTGCTGGCCAACCCGCACCTGTGGTGGCCGCGCGGCTATGGCGACCAGCCGCTCTACGGCTTGACGCTGTGGTTTGAGGCCGACGGGGAGCCCTCGGCGCAGATTGCCGCGAGCTTCGGCATCCGGCGCCTCGAGCGGGAGCTCCACGAGCGCGATGGCGCGCACGGCTTCCGCCTGCTGGTCAACGGCCGGCGCGTGTTCCTGCGGGGCGGCTATGTCCAGCCGGAGATGATGTTCGACTGGGACGAGGCGCGCATTGCCGCCGAGATCCGCTACCTGGCCGAGGCGAACCTCAACTACCTCGTGTTCGAGGACATCCCCAATCCCCCGGACTGCCTGCTTGAGGCCTGTGACGAGAGTGGCATGCTCTTCTGGAACTGCTTCTATGACTGCTACTGGCTGCAGCCGGGGACCGAATACCCGGACGACCTGGCGCTCCTGGAAGCTTGCACCATCGACCTGGTGAAGCGCTACCGCAACCATCCGTCGCTGTGCATCTACATGGCCCAGAACGAGGGCGAGACGCGCGAGGTCGTCTATGAGATGTGGCGGCGGCGCGTACTGGAGCTCGACGATACCCGCCTGCTCGTGCCCTCCGGGTCGTTCCCCGACTACCGCACCGAGTTCCCGGCCTGGCTCCGCCAGGACACACCGGTGGGGATGAATGACTACCCGCCGAAGGCGTACTCGTGGCAGACGCCGGCCACCTACTATCGGCTCGTGCGCGAGCAGCCGAACTGGATGTTCATGATCGAGAGCGGGTCGGCTTCCCTCCCGCCACTGGAGAGTCTGGTTCAGTTCATCCCCGGGCTGCGCGACCTCCCGCCCAACCCCGGCACCGACCCCGTCTACCCCCTCGATGCGGCCTGGGCGCACTATGGTGCGAACACCTACTATGAGTGGTTCGACAAGGGCCTGCGCCTGATGTACGGCGAGCCGACGGATGTGCGCGACTACGTCCGGAAGGCCCAGCTCGTGGGCTACGATCAGCACCGGGCGTTCTTCGAGGCCGTGCACCACCGCATGTGGGAGATCACCAGCGGCTTCGGGGAGTGGAAGATCAGCAGTGCCTTCCCGGACGTGCAATGGCAGCTCTACGACTGGTTCCTGCGGCCGATGGTCAGCCTGTTCGCGATCCGCAAGGCGTGTGCGCCGTGGGTCGTGCAACTGTCGCCGCTCGACGGCACGGTCACGGTGATCAACAACACCGGGCAGTCCGGCGAAGGGCTTCAGGTGCGCGGCACCGTCCACGACCTGCAACTGCAGCGGCTCGGGCAGTGCACCGAGCGCGCCACCGTGCCTGCCGACTGCTTCCACGATGTCTGCGTGCTGCCGCAACCGCAGTCGGTGGCGGAGGCTGCGGTGTACTTCGTGAAGCTGGAGCTCCGGGACGCCGCCGGGGCCCTGCTGGCCGACAACTTCTACTGGCTGAGCCCGCGCCTGCAGGACTGCGAGACGGTGCACACCGGCGACATGCGCAAGCTCCCGGCCAACCAGCCGGTGGAAGTGCCACGCGAGCAGCCCTGCTTCCCTGAGCTCAGTGACCTGCCCCCCGTGCGGCTTACGGTGAGCGGCGAGCGCACGCCGGGTGCACGGCCCAGGGAGAGCGGTGTCCGCGTTCGGGTGAGCAATCCCGGCGCGGACCTGGCCTTCTTCATCCGCTTGCGGCTGACCGCCGGTGCCGCGGGCGAGGAGGTCCTGCCGGCGTTCTGGGAGGACAACTACTTCTCCCTGCTTCCCGGCGAGAGCAAGGAAGTGGCCGTGGCCTTCCCCGCCGGGCCGGAGGACCTGGCAGTGCAGGCGGACGGCTGGAACATCGTGTCCACCGCGGCGGGGGTCGAGTAGCGGAGCAAGTGGACCCCATACCGCACACACACCGCGCCTGTCGTCAGAGAGTGGGCGGCGGTGCTCCTGCTTGCCTCACCGGACAGTCCAGGGGTCCGGCCGGGAAGGCCACATCCGG
>CAZIWQ010000877.1:0-3382 GCA_964542355.1 uncultured Armatimonadia bacterium | reverse complement strand
GAATGGCTCTGGAGGGCACTCAGCCGTCCGCTGCGCCTCGGCGGCCGGCCGGATGTGGCCTTTTCGGCCGGACCCCCGGGAGTATGAGACCGGGTTGTCGGCATGGTCTCCCGACACGAACGACACCGGGCGTATGAGAGGAACTTGTGCATGCAGCACCCTTCGCGCAGGCTCATTGTGAGCCTCTTGTTTGTGTTGGCGGCGACGTCGTGCCCGTGGGACGTG
Organism: uncultured Armatimonadia bacterium; assembly: GCA_964542355.1. Classification (GTDB taxonomy): domain Bacteria; phylum Armatimonadota; class Zipacnadia; order Zipacnadales; family JABUFB01; genus CAZIWQ01. The sequence goes on along the minus strand of CAZIWQ010000877.1, from coordinate 3,157 downwards.
TGGGCCCAGCCGCCACCGGCACCGGCGCGCATCGCCATCGTGGACATCGCCAAGATCAACGCCGATTTCTCCGTCCTGGCGCGCAAGCGCGAAGAGATGCAGCAGTGGTTCCAGCAGCAGCAGACATACCTCGAAGAGCTGGACACGAAGTACGCCTACCTCAGTGAGCAGCACTTCAACGAGGTGCTGGATATTCTGCGGATGCCCCGTGCCCTGCCGGCCGCGGCCGCCAAGCGACAGAAGGAGCTGCGCGACCTCAACGACACCAAGGAGGCCCGTGCGCTCGAGCTGCAGGCCAAGACCGACCGCTCGCCCAAGGAGCAGGATGAGTTCAACCAGCTTCAGGAGAGCTACGCGGCGCGCCAGAAGCAGATTGATGGCATCAAGGAAGGGCTCCAGGGACAGCTCACCAAGATGCAGGCCGACGCGCAGACTGAAGTCATTGCCTCGATGGAGCAGGCGGTGAAGGACGTCGCCACGGCCGGCGGCTACACGCTGGTCGTCAACCGCGCGATCGTGCTCTTCGGTGGTGAGGACATCACCGACGCCGTGCTGCAGAAGCTCAACGCCGGTGCCCCGCCCAAGCCGGCCCCGGCCGGGCCAAAGCCGCCGCCGGCGGGAGGCGGGCAGTAGACGGGGCGTGGACTGAGGTGAGGCACCTGCAGGCGCCCGCGAGTTGGTGCATAGTGGTGGTGATTGCCGTCGCTGCCGGCGGAGGCTGTGGCCGGCAGCAGGCCGGAACCGATCAACTCGGCGAGCCCGGGGGTGGGGCGTGGCGTGAGGGATATGCCTACCTGGCGCCGCTGGCAACACATCATCCGTTGTACGTGGACCTTGTCAGGCTCGACCAGGCAATCCAGAGGCTCCGACTGCCCGAGACCGCACTGCAGCCGGCGGCATTGCCGCCGGGTGACTGGCTGGAGCGCACCCTCGCCGGAGAGGCCGGCGCGCTCGAGTGGCCGGCGGAGGCGTGGCTGGCGCGGCGACAACGGGTATCCGGCGCGCTGGTCGGTCCGCCGCCGCAGCCGCCGGACAAGCTCCCGGCGGACCTCGCCGCCACGGTGCGCTTCCGCAAGCGCCAGGCGGCGCAGGCCGCCACCGCCCAGCTTCTCGAAGCTGAGACCCGGGCAAGCCGCGAGTTGGCGTCTGCCTCGGCCGAGCTCTATCGCAGCAACCAGGAGCGCCTGAACGACCTCGGTGAGCGTCTCGGGGGCACCGGCGAGACGCGAGAAGCAGTGATCGCCGAGCTGGAGGCTGAGCTCACCAGGCTGAGCCAACAGCACGAGCAGCGACTGGCACAGCTCAAAGCTGAGCTAGCGGCGCAGTCGCAGGCGCAGGCCGAGGAGGCGGAGCGGGCCGCATGGCGGCAAGCCGAGGAGCGGCTGCAACCACCGATGAGGGTGGCCGCGCGCAGCCTGGGGGCCGCCATCGTCGAGCGGATGGGGAGCCTCACTCCGCCGGAGTGGCCCGCTAAGCTCCCCGTGGCACTCCCGGCGATGGCGCTCCCGTTACCGGAGATGGCGCCGCCCGGCACCGACGAAGGGATCGAGCGGGGCCGGCGGGAAGCGCGCGCACGCCAGGCCCAGCTCTTGGTCACGCGCCGCGCCGAGATCACCCACCGGATCCTGGCTGCCACAAGACTTGCCGCCGAGAAGGTGGCGCGCGACCGCCGACTGCGACTGTACCTCTTGCCCGGCGACGACGCAGTCGGCCCGGATGTAACGACCGAGATCACCGGGGCCGTCCAGGGGTTCTGGGCGGCGCAAGACACAAGCCAGTGAATGATGGGGCCGTTGGGCGAGGTGGACCCACCGGCATCGCTCCGTAGCCCAGCCGAACAGCCCTCTCGCACCGGCGCCCGGCCAAGCGGGGTCCGGCGGCATGTCTGGCACGACCACCCGGCGTCCGCCGGTGGGTGGCGGCCGGGGATGCAGGGCAGCAACGGCAGGAGGGACACGCATCGTGTACAGTTCGGGCATCCCCCTGGGGAGAATCGCTGCACTTGTCAACGGGACGGTCGAAGGCGACGCCGCCACCGCGATCCATGGTCCGGGTAGTCTGGAGGAAGCGGAGAGCGGACAGATCGTGTTTGTCGATCGTCCCGAGCTCCTGGCCGTCGGGGAGGGGAGCGCCGCCGCGGCCCTGATCGTGCCACCTGCCGCGCGCACTACGGCCAAGCCGATCATCGTCGCCGAGGACCCGCGGCTGGCCTTCAGCAAGGTGCTCGAGCTGTTTGCCCCCCAGCCGCGGACGTATCCCGGTGTCCATCCGACCGCGGTCGTGGGCAACAGTGTCCGGATCGGCGAAGGCGTCTCCGTCGGGGCCCATGCGGTCATCGAAGACAATGCGGTGCTCGAGGCCGGCTGTATCATCTTCCCGCTCGTCTACGTCGGCCATGAGGCGGTCGTCGGCGAACAGACCCGGATCATGCCCCACGTCTTCGTCGGCGAGCGCGTCACCATCGGCAAGCGCACCATCATCCACGCCGGCGCCGTGATTGGCTCCGACGGGTTTGGCTATCTCCAGACCAGGCAGGGGCACCGCAAGATCCCCCAGGTCGGTACCGTCATCATCGGCGACGACGTGGAGATCGGGGCGTGCTCGACCGTCGACCGTGCGACGGTGGCGGCCACGCGCATCGGCAACGGCACCAAGATCGATGACCATGTCCACATCGCCCACAACTGCGTGATCGGTGACAACTGCTTGATGTGCGGCCAGGTGGGCATTGCCGGCAGCTCGACGATCGGCGACAACGTGGTGATGGGTGGCCAGGTCGGCGTCAATGACCACGTCCGCATCGGTGACAACATCGTCGTCGGGGCGCAGGCCGGGGTGTTCGGCAACCTGGATGAGCCGGGGATCTACTCCGGCTATCCCGCACGGCCGCACCAGGGCCAGCTCCGCGTAGCCGCTGCCTCCCAGAAGCTCCCCGACATCCTCAAGCGTCTGCGGGCCCTTGAGCAGCGCCTGGTGGAGCTGGAGGGGCGTGACGCGGCGGAGTCCGGGAGGGGCGGCTGAGCAGCCGGACCGAGGCCACGACGCTGCGCTCAGAGGGCCGCAGAAGCCGCTCACAGCCATCTCGCCGCTGAGACCCGGCCGGAAGTGGCCGTTGCGGCCGGGTCGCGAGAGTGGAAGCTGAAGCGCGGGCTCGCCG
>CAZIWQ010000876.1:632-3383 GCA_964542355.1 uncultured Armatimonadia bacterium | reverse complement strand
TCCGGCGGTCCTGTCATCCTGAGCCCAGACCGCGTAGCGGTCTTCTGGCGAAGGACCAGCATCAGCCGGAGGCGCTTGCGTGCGGAACGTGATCCTTCGTCGCTGCAGCTTCTGTGAAGCCGCATTCGCTCCTCAGGATGACGTCGGCCCCGAGGCCGGGTTCGTGCGGTCGCCGACGGGCTGGCCAAAAAGCAGCGGCGTCGTCTCGCTCGACACACCCCGCCGACCGGGACGGTCGGCCTACGCGGCCGCGGCTCGTGCCTCCCCCCGGGCCCTCGTAGTCGGGCCCTACCGAACGGCGCCAGGAGCGCCACACCCATGGAGCGTGACCGATGTACACCATCAAGCCGCCTGCCGTCTACATCCACGAGAGCGTGTTCCAGTCGCCACCGGCCGCAGCGCGCGCGGAGCGTCTGCTGGCCCACGTCGAGGGGCCCGCGTCGGTCACCGTCAGCGATGCCGACCTCGATGCCATCAGCCGCGAGCAGGAGTGGCATGTCACCGGCCGGCGCCTGGGCCAACTCCATCGCACCGGCGATCCGACGCTGATCCTCAACACCTTCCGCTGGCATGACGCCGCACAGGCGCGGGAGGCCGCCCGCCGCTACCCGCACCTCGCGCGCGCATACCTGCTGGGCACCGGCGAGTGGACCTACCGCGACGGGCGGGCGACGCGGGCGACCCAGCGCGGTGTCTGCCAGAACGCCTGGGAGCTGCACTCCGCCTGGGGCTGTCTCCACCGCTGTGACTACTGCGACGTGGGGACCTTCCTCAACCTGCTCGTCAACCTCGAGGAATTCGTCGCGCGCCTGGACGGTCTCGTGCAGGAGAACCCCTGGTGCCGGCTCTACAAGTACGACAACCACACCGATACGATCACCTTCGAGCCGGAGTACGGCGCTTCGGAGCTGCTGAGCGGCTACTTCGCCCGACAGCCGGATCGGTACCTGATGCTCTACACGAAAAGCGCCAATGTGGATCACCTGCTGGATCTGGACCACCGCGGCCACACAATCGTCTGCTGGTCGGTGTCGTGTGATACGGTCAGCCGCCTGATCGAGAAGAACTCGGCCCCGCTGGCGGAGCGTATCACCGCGGCGGAGAAGTGCCAGCGCGCCGGCTACCCGGTGCGCATGCGCTTCTCGCCGTTCGTCCCGGTCCGGGGGTGGCAGGACGAGGCTGCCGCGATGGTGGCCGCGTACTTCAGTCGCGTGCGGCCCGACATCGTCACCATGGACACCTTCAAGTGGCTCGACCCGTGCGTCATTGGGGACATCCTCGACCTGAGCCTGTGGGACGACGAGTACCGGAGCTTTGTCGATGAGTATGCCGCGATGGCGCCGGCCTCGCGTCCGGCGGGGATCATCCCCAACGGGAAGCAGGTCTTCCCCCATGAGGCGCGGCTACGCATCTACCGCTTACTGCTCGAGCACCTGCGGCGCTACGACAGGGCGGTGCCGGTGTCGCTATGTGGCGAGACGCCGGAGATGTGGGAGGAGCTGGCGCCCGATCTCGGGATGACGCCGGAGCACTACGTGTGCACCTGCGGCCCGGACTCCGTGCCCGGGAACCCGCTGCTGGCAGGCCGGTAGTGCCGCTCGCGCCCGCTACTGAGCCGGAACCGCAACCACGTCCACCAGTGCAGCGCCGGCCAGGAGCTTGACGCACATCGGTTGGCCGGGCACGGTGAGCTTGTCCAGCTCCAGTGTGTTCGTCCCCGCCGTCGCGGTCTGTGACAGCAGGATCCGCCCCTCTTTGTCCGCGAGCGCCAGCGTGCACGTGCCCGGTACCTCACCGACCTGCACCGTTAGCGTCCGGCCATCGCGGCTGACCTCCAGCCGCCGGGTGAGCCGCACCATGCACGCCACGTCGTTGCGCGGCAGGTAGAGCGTCACACGGGCCGGCCCCTTGTCCGGCGGCGTTGTGGTCGCGGCCTCCGTGCAGGCGAGCAGGTCGAAGAGGTGCTGGCCGGGTCCCAGGTCGACCGCCAGGGCGACGCCCTCAAAGGTGAAGCCGCTCGCGTTGAACAGGTGGAAGAGCGTCTTGTCGCCGGTGGCGAAGCGGTTCACATAGATGCCCGGAGCCTTGCCCGGCGTGTACAGCAGCGGCGTCCAGTCGCGCCCCCCGTAGGCGGCCTCGTTCTCGTTCAGGATTGTGTAGTACGGCAGCGCGAAGTACCGCTCGAACGACTCCCCGCCGTTCCAGAAGACCTTCCGCAGTTGCGGGTCCATCCCCCGGTGATCCAGCTCGTACGGCTTGCACTCGGGGAAGTAGAACCGCTGCAGGTTGCACTCCAGGGGGCGGAGCGGTGTGGCCTGGATGCTCAGGTCATAGGTGATGCAGCCATCGAGGTATGGCATCATGTAGTCGTAGCCCGGGAACTCGGTGGTGAGCACGAGGTCGGGCCGTACGCGATCCATCCCGGCGTGGACCATCTTCGCCATCTCGGTCGCGGCCTTCTGCCACTGGGTGATCCCCGGCTCCTGGTAGGTATGCTTGTGCGCCGGGCTGTAGCAGGCCCAGCCGGCGTGGCCGACCTCGTCGAGGCGGATGCCGTCGGCTCCCGTCTCGCGCATCACCCGCTCCATCGTGTCGGCCGCCCACTGACGGACCTCCGCGAGGTCGTGGCACGGGTTGAACACCTCATAGCCGTGCGAGGGCTCACCCTGCGGGCCGATCACGCACCACTCCCTGCCATGGGCCTTGCCGGTAGGGCAGTTCTCGTCCAGCCGGTAGGGATCGGTGTAGAGC
>CAZIWQ010000876.1:0-622 GCA_964542355.1 uncultured Armatimonadia bacterium | reverse complement strand
GTGACCAGGGCGCCCAGCTTCTGGTAGGTCCGGACGGCCTCGCGAAAGGCCGGCAGGCCGCCGAAGCGCTCGTTGTAGCCAGAGTAGTCGTTCGGCTGGTTGTTCCACATGAGCTGCCCGGTCACGGGGTCCTTGACGAAGTACGGTTCCGCCCGCGCATAGACCGCATTGCCATACTTCTCGGCTACCTGGTCGAGCGGGGTCATGAAGAACCCCAGTGGCGACCATTCCCACCAGGACATGAGCTCGATGCAGTTGGTCTTGGTGGGCCCGAGGACGCCGGGTTGGGGCGGCTTGATGAAGTCTGTGCGGTACTTGCCGTCCTTGAACAGGATGTCGTGGGCCCAGCCGGTCGGCATCATGTTGCGCACCGACTTGAGCCGGCCGGGGTATGGCCGCCACTTCCACACCCGGTGTGCCCATGCCGCATAGGTGCCGAGGGCGGTGTGCCAGTCTCCGCTGTGGGCACTGAGGACGGCGTCGGCCGGAGTGAAGCTGCCACCCGGGGGCCGGGTGCGGCGCAGATACTCGGTGGACACACTGGTGCCCGGCACGGCGGCGAGGGGGCTGGGCACGCGGTATTCCTCGCGAACGCGGCCGTTGACACCGCTGAGGGCCTCGC
>CAZIWQ010000875.1:0-3386 GCA_964542355.1 uncultured Armatimonadia bacterium | reverse complement strand
AGCAACGGCAGACGGCGGCCGGGGGAGCGTGCCTTCTTTAGGGCAGGAGTCCATCCCCGGCCGCCGTTGCCGTTTGTAGGGCGGGTCCCGCAGGGCGCGCCCGGCCGCCGTTGCCGTTCGCCGTCTGCCCAATGCCGCATGCCACGTGCCGCATGTCGCCGTTGCCCCCCGAATGGATGTGCATCGCATGCTCGATGAGCTCAAGCACGAAGTCTGCGCGGCCAACCTGGCGTTGCAGCGCGCCGGGCTCGTCATCCTCACCTGGGGCAATGTCAGTGGCCGCGACCCCGCCTCAGGGCTCGTCGTCATCAAGCCGAGCGGGGTCGACTATGAGACCATGGAGCCCGAGCAGATGGTCGTTGTCGACCTCGCAGGCACAGTCGTCGAGGGCGACCTGCGACCCTCCTCCGACACCCCCACGCATCTTGAGCTGTACCGCTGCTTCGAGGGGGTGCGTGGGGTCGCCCACACTCACTCGACCTGTGCGACGGCGTGGGCCCAGGCCCGGCGCCCACTGCCCTGCTATGGTACCACCCACGCCGACAGCTTCTACGGCACCATCCCGGTGACCGCGGAGCTGACACCCGAGGCCATTGCGGGGGACTATGAGCTGGAGACCGGCAAGGCCATCGTCGCGGCCTTCCGCGACCGGAGCCCGCACGAGGTCCCGGCGGTATTGGTTGCCGGACACGGCCCGTTCACGTGGGGAAGCTCGGCGGCACAGGCGGTGGAAAGCAGCATCGTGCTCGAGCAGGTGGCGCTCATGGGGCTCATGACGGGTGCCCTGTGCCCGGAGGTGGAGGCGATCGCCCGGCCGCTGCTGGACAAGCACTTCCTGCGCAAGCACGGGAAGGACGCCTACTACGGCCAGGGCGGCGAGCACCCATGAACAGCAACGAGAAGCCGCGAGGTTCGGGACCGGACACAGTGTCGCGTCTGTGCCCACCGAATGGGATCACGGGCACCCAGACGCCCTCTGGCGGCGCGCGTCGTGTGCGCGCCGCCAGAGGGCGCAAAGTGGGGTCTGGGGCCTGTGGCCCCAGCGGGGTCTGGGGCGGAGCCCCGGGACGTTCATGAATAGGACGAGCTACGGCTCCACGATGGCGCGGAGCATGTCGTCGGGGCACGCCGCCGTGGCATCGAGGGCGGCGGCCGTCTGCGCCAGCGTGAACCGCCGAACGGGGAGGGACAAGAGGTCCACCTTGCCAGTCGCCGCCAGCTCCAGCGCCTCCCCGAGCGTGTCTCGCGACCGCCGCGAGAACACGATGGTCAGCTCCTTGCGGCGGGGGAGATGGGCCTCGAAGCATACCGTCTCCGGATGTGGGATGCCCACGACAATGACCTTCCCGCCCGGTGCGGCAAGCTGGAGGGCCTGTGCCGCAGCACCCGGGGCCCCCGTGCACTCGAAGACCAGATCGGCCTCCACCTGCCTCGCCAGCAGCTCCTCGACCGCAGCGTTGACTGAGTCGGCGCCACAGCGGCCTGCCAGCTCGCGCCGTCCGGCTACCGGCTCCACCACACCGACCTCCGCGACCCCTGAGCTGCGGAGCACCTGCAGCGTGCACAGCCCGATCATGCCGGCGCCCAGGATCACGACGCTCTCGTCCGGGGACACCCGGGCGAGGCGGAGGGCGTGGATGGCGACACCGAGGGGTTCCACGAGGGCCCCGGCGGTGTAGCTGAGGGTCGGGGGGATCACCTGGGTGGCGTGGGCCGGGCAGACGGCGTACTCGGCGAGGGCACCGTCGACGGGCGGGAAGCTGGGGAAGCGCACGTTGCGGCAGATGTTGTGCCGGCCCCGCCGGCACACATCGCAATGGCCGCAGTGCCACGTCGGCTCGACGGCCACGCGCGACCCGACCGGCGGGTCGGTCACGCCCTCACCGGTGGCCACGATGTCGCCGGAGAACTCATGCCCCTGGACGATCGGCGCCTGCAGGGGAGCACCACCGGCATCGCCGGAGTCGTACAGCCGCCAATCCGACGGGCAGACGGAGACGGCGCGCACGCGCACGAGGACCTCCCCGGGCCCCGGCTCGGGTACCGGTAGCTCCTCGATGCGAACGTCTCTGGCGGCATGCAGGCGGGCGGCTCTCATGGTGGTCTCTCCCGGGGCGAGTTCCATGGGTCGGTGGCTGCGTAGGTCGGACGACGCCGCCGCTTTGTGCGCCGTTCCGCGCGGGTGTCATCCTGAGCCCAGACCGCTGCGCGGTCTTCGGGCGAAGGATCTGCCACATGCAAGGGTGCTCGTGGCCGGGGCGGGATCCTTCGTCGCTGCGGCTTCAGTGAAGCCGCGTGCGCTCCTCAGGATGACGTCACCATGGAGGCGCGCGTCGTGCGGCTCCCCGCGCAGCGGCGCGCAGACCCGGCGCCGAGACGGTCGCCCTCGCGTTCCCGGGCATGATACTCACACAGCCCCCGCTCCGCAAGGCCACGCCGCGACACGTGGCGAAATGCCCCGCCACAATACTACACAGCGGAGGGACTCCCATGCCCATCAAGGTCACCGTGATCGGCGCCGGCAGCATCGGCTTCACCCGCGGGCAGATGCGCGACATCCTGTGCATCCCTGAGCTGCAGGACACCGAGTTCGCCTTCACCGACCTCAACGCGCGCAATCTCGACATGGTCTACCAGTTGTGCAAACGCGACATCGCTGAGGCCGGCCTGCCCGCGAAGGTGACGGCGACCCTCGACCGCCGCGAGGCCCTCCGCGATGCCAACTACGTGTTCTCATTCGTGCGCGTCGGCGGGCTCGAGGCGTTTGCCACGGACATCGACATGCCCCTCAAGTACGGGGTGGACCAGTGCGTGGGGGATACGCTGGGGCCCGGTGGCATCATGTACGCCCAGCGCACGATTCCGTGCCTGCTCGACTTCTGCCAGGACATCAGCGAGGTCTCCGCGCCAGGGTGTGTGTTCATCAACCACTCGAATCCGATGGCGATGAACACGTGGGCGTGCAACAAGTACGGCCACGGGGTCGAGGTCATCGGGTTGTGCCACGGGGTGGAGGGAGGCCACTCCCAGATTGCCGAGGTCCTCGGGCTGCCACGGGAGGAGGTCGACATCATCTGCGCCGGCCTCAACCACCAGACCTGGTACATCAGCGTGAAGCACAAGGGCCAGGACATGACGGGCAAGCTGCTCGCGGCGTTCGAGAGCCATCCCACCTACTCGCAGACCGAGAAGGTGCGCATCGAGATGCTGCGCCGCTTCGGCTACTACTGCACCGAGTCCACTGGCCATTTCAGCGAGTACGTGCCGTGGTTCCGCAAGCGGCCGGATGACCTCGTCAACTGGATTGACCTGGGCTCGTGGATCAACGGCGAGACCGGCGGGTACCTGCGGGTGTGCATCGAGGGCCGCAACTGGTTCGAGCACGA
>CAZIWQ010000874.1:0-3396 GCA_964542355.1 uncultured Armatimonadia bacterium | reverse complement strand
CTGCGTGCGGACCATGAGCCCGGTGGTGCGCACCACCGGTCCGTAGGCCTGACGGGCGTGCCGTCGTAGCCCCGAAGGGGCGGCCGTCCCGCAGGGCGGGACGGCCGCCCTCCGGGCTACAACGACCCGCCCCGTCGGCCCTGTCGCACCCCTTTCTGGGTCGGTGCCAGACCAGCAGAAGCACTGTTGACGGGTCTCTACCGCCCCAGCACCACCATCATACCGTCCAGTGCCGGCACGGTGAGCGGCCGCGATAGGTCGACCGGCCGCCCGTCCAGCAACTGGTGGGCCGCCGACCCAGTGTCCGTCCCTGTGATGTTGACGGTCTGGTCTTGCTGCGTGAGGTTCACGAGGAAGACAAGCGTCTTCCCCTCGAGTAGCCAGACATACTTGCGCACGAGGTTTGGGTCGGCGCCCTGCACCGTCACCCTCGCATCCTGGCGCTTGCCGTCCCACAGGTAGGGTCCGGCGGCCGCCAGCACGGCGTTCCACCGGGCCAGCATGTGGAGGAAGCGGCCGTCGATGGCGCCCTCGTCATGTCCGCCCCAGAACGAGATCCCCCGCACCCCCTGGCCGATGACGGCTAGCATCTGGGCGTTGAGGATCTGCGGGTCGCTCCAGGGGGTGGCCGAGCCGACCGGGTAGATGATCGAGGAGCAGAACACGAGGGGGACGGTCACGACGTTGAGGCTGTCCTGCACGGTCTTGATGCCGGCCTCCACGCTGCCGATGCCGGCGTCCTTGGTCCACATGTCGGTGTAGTCGCCCGGCAAGGTGTAGTGGGGCACTTCGGGCTCCGTGAGGTAGGCGGCGGCCTTCGAGATATCGATCTGGGCCGACTCGATGGTGCCCGCGTAGTCGTAGCCGGCAATCCAGGCCTGGAGCGAACAGCCCGGCTTCGCGCGCCGCGCCGCCTCCCCAATGACCTTCGCATACCGCGCCCCCTGCTCACAGCGGAAGTCGATCCACCGCCGATAGTGGCGCCCCCCCTGCTTCACCTCCTGCGGCCAGGCGACATCCGTAAGGCCGGTGTCGCGCACGAACGCCTCCCGGCAGCGTGCGCAATAGCACATTGGCGGCCGGCACTCATAGTCGAGCATGAAGCCGTCGGCAGCGGAGTCGCGCATCCGGGCGGTGACCGTCTCGAGGAACTTCCCGTAGGTCCCGGCGGCGGTGGCGATGACCTCCGGACAGATGGTGGTGTAGCGTCCCTTCTCGTCCGAGGCGCGCTCCTCGGGGGTGGGCAGCACATCGCTCGGACACTGCGCCGAGTAGTCCCACCAGGACATGAGGTTCACGTGGATACCCAGCTCGTGGGCGACCCGGACGAGGAGTGCGTTGGCGTTGATGTGCAGGCGGGTGAGGCCCACCTGCCGGAGCTGGCGGAGCGTGGCGGTGAGCATCGCGCGTGCCTGCGGGCCCTCGGGGACCATCCAGCCGCCCTGCCACAGCGAGATGCCGAGGTGCCGCCGATCCGCCGGAGGTGGCTCCGGGAGCGGAGGGAGCACCGCCGCCTTCATCTCGGTCCACGGACCCGGCTTGCCGTCGCGCAGGAGCCGCAGCCGCACGATCCCCGCCGCCTGGCGCGCGGGTCGGCAGTGGATGAACACCGGGGGGACCATGCGGCTCACGGGCCAACTGAGCCAGCCCGGCTTGGCGCTACCCTTCTGCTCGACACCGTGGAAGTCCGCGGGCAGCACGAAGTGGTCGGGGAAGTCGACCGCCATGCGCACGAGCCCGGCTTCCCGCTGCGTCTGCACCTGCAGGGCGAGCGGGCCGGCCGTCACGTCCTGGGGTGCCAGGTGCTCGCTCATTGTCACCTCGAGGCGGATGCGCTTGGCCGAATGAGCCGCGTCCAGATTGGCGTAGGTCAGGCACAGCCGCTGGTATGCGCCCTCGGCGAGCCAGACCGTGTCACGCGTCCGCTCACCGAGCACGTTGGGCCAGACGACGACCTGCAGCTTCTGCGGGTCCTGCTCGCCCGCGACCTGTGCGGCCGCCACGCTGGCGGCGAGCCGCGCGGCCAGATCGGCCGGACTCCCGACCACCACGTTGTCCACATGCACCGTGGCCTGCTTGTCACTGCGGGTGTGGTCGTTGTCGAAGTCGGGGTTGCCCCCCTGCAACGGCATGTAGCCCTTGCCGAGGATCAGGCGACAGGGGCCGGTCCACTCGGGCAGGCGCTTGAGCGTGACCGTCTCGCTCAGCTCCGTCCCCGGCTGGGCGACGGTAACCGTGAATGTCTCCGGGCCAGGCTGCACCCGCAGGCGGTACCAGGTGTCGGCGACGGGCCGCAGCCGCAGCGGCGGCGCTACGGCCCCGCCGGCCGGTGCCAGCTCGAGACGCAGGCCGTAGTGGAGGCTGAGCATCACCCGCAGATACTGGTGCGGCCCCCAGTAGAGGATGAGGCCGGGCGACCACGAGGCGGCGGGATCGCTGACATTGTTGAGGTCGGCCTGCACTGCCGTCACATCGGCGGGCAGGTCGGTCTCGATGTGGTTGTAGACATTGTCCCGGCTCTTGAGCACGAGCACCTGGTGCTCGGGGTCGAGAGCGATCGTGCCCTGGCCGCTGCTATCCTTCGTCCACCGGGCGTTGAGCTCAGTGGCGGAGAAGTCGTCGAGCCAGTCGCTCGCCTGCCCCCGGGCGGGGAGGGTGAGCAGGGCGGTGAGGAGAGCGGCACAGGCGAGAAGACGCATGGTGATTGATCCTTTCCTACGGCTCCAGCCGGGCGCCGGCGAAGCAGGCATGGTCGCAGCCGATGTCACCATTGGCGTCGGTGTACAGGCGGATGGCATCGGCATCCCCCAGCGGGACCGTGATCCCCCGGGGCGTACTGGCTCGCAGCATCAGGCCCGACCGGAATGCCTCGCGCCACTTCTCGTCACCCCGGCGCAGGTGCACGCTGAAGACCACGCTCCCGGCCTCGGTGTCATCGCAGATACCGATGACGGCGCGGAACTGTCTGAACTTCCCGGGCGGGAGGCGGTAGACCGCTTCGCCGAAGTTGATCGGGCCGGTCGTCTGCTCGGGGCATAGCATCAACCCCTTCTTGTAGAGCAGCCCGCCCAGGTACATCTCGCCGCCCAGGTACGCTCGATCGCGGAGCAGGCCGGCGTGGGCGAACGCCTGCATCGCCTCGAGGTCACTCAGGTAGACCGATCCCGGAGGGATGCGGGGGCTGAGCACGAACCGGAAGTCCAGCCGGGTCTCCCTGCCGCTGACACCGGCATCCGCCACCAGGACAGTGAGACTATAGGCACTGCCCTCCTCGCGGTCATCAAAGCGCATCAGCTTCGTCGGTTCGACAGTCACCTGCCCGCGACGGGGATCGCCGGCATTGAACCGGAGGTTCACGCCCGGCTCGCCCACATGGATGGTCCGCTCGCCCGCCTG
>CAZIWQ010000873.1:0-3397 GCA_964542355.1 uncultured Armatimonadia bacterium | reverse complement strand
CCCCCCCCCCCCCCCCCCCCCCCCCGCCCCCCCCCGCCCCCACCCCCCCCCCCCCGGCGCCCCCGCCGGACCCGTACTAGCCGTCGAGGAGGCCGAGCAGGAACAACACGGTTGCCTCGGCGTTGTCCGGGGCGCGGGAGGCGATGATGAGCTCGCCGCCCTGGAGGGCAATCAGGCCGGCTGTCTCGCCACGCGGATCGGCGAGCTCGCGGGCGGCGGCGACCTGCGCGAGCGCGGCACTAAGCGGCGCATGCGTCGCGGGACTGCCGAGCAGGATGCGCGCCACGCCCTCCGGCGTCTTGTCGCTCTCCGTCACGACGCTCAGGCGGCGGGAGGGATCGGCCAGCTTGTCGACGCCGGCCATCAGGTCCGCACGCCGGCCCAGCGCGTACTCGAAGTAGGCGCCGAGACGCGCGGCGGCGCGGCGCTCCCCCTCGCCGGCCTGCGACGAGACGACGATCGCGGCGGCTGCCTTGCCATCCCGCAGGAACGGGAAGTCCCACAGTGCGGTCTTGTCGCAGGCACTGAATGCCGGCTCGGCGACGATCCAGCGCCATCTCTGATCGGCCCTGGCGCGGACAGTCGGGAGCGGGCCGCTCAGCTCGCGGACGGAGGGTGGCAGGGCGGTGAGCGCCGCCTCGCCCTGACGCAGGCGCAGCCCGGTGACGAGCCGGTCGCGGCCGTCGCGTTGCTGCACCGCCTCCACTGTCACCGGGTCGGCTCCCGGCCGCCAGCCCGCCACGGCCGTGAGCACTCGGAACTCCTTGGGGGGCAAGCTGAACCTGATGTGTGTTGCGGTGGCAGCGAGAGTGTTCTCCAGCGGCGTGCCGGCCTGCGCCGTCTTCTCATGATAGGCGAAGGTCAGTGCCGCGGTCGGGTGGAGGGCCTGGTTGGCGATGGCGAGGTCGACAGCGATCGTGTCACGCGTGGGGTTGCCGACCGTGATCGCGCTCCCGATCCCCTTGCCGTAGCGGCCGGTCCAGAGCCGGCTGTCACAGGTGACCGGCACGACCGGCCGCCAGCCCGCCTGAACCAGCTCGGCCAGGAGCGGCATGTTCCGCACGAGCTCCGCCCGCCCGCGCTGGACGTGGACAGCGGGCATGATGCCCCAACGCAAGCCGTAGAGCACGCAATAGGTGACATTGGCGTGCATCGCCTCGATGATCTGGGCCGGCGTCAGCGCCCGCCAGCGCAGTGCGTTCTCCAGGTGATCCTCCCACCAGCACAGGCTCTTGCCGCCGAGCATGCGGCGCATGGCCGCGACCGAGGCGGCGCGCTCCCACGGCGTGCCCTCCTGAATGCTCGCGTCCGTGTGGAAGGCGACGGTGTAGGTCCCGACACCGTTGGTCGGCACTCCGGCGTTGCCGTAACCGTTGGGGAGGGTGTGGACGAGGTCGGCGATGGCAGCAGTGCCCACGCCGGAAGTGGCGTAGACCGCGCCGTCGTCATCGAACGCCCGTCCGGTGACCCCGGTCAGGTCCTTCCCATAGTGCCGGTTGCCGCCCGAGGCGTTGTCGATATAGATGCCGCAGGCCTTCAGGTCGGAGATGATCGGCGGGATCTGGGCCATCGTGCTACGGAAGAAGCTGTTGGCGAAGGGGAAGGTGTGACAGCAGGCCTCGCCGTTGATGACGGGTACAGCTTCGAGATACCGCTTCGTGGGGCCGGCCTTGGTCCACTGGATCGAGTCGGCGAACTCCTGCTCGGCAAGGTCGGCCTCACACTGGGTGGGCTCGACGTAGTGGCAGATCGGGTTGCCGGGTGCCGCGCGGCTGTACGTATTGCGCAGGTCGGTGACGTACGCCTTGAAGTCGCCTCCGGTGGCAGGCCAGTGGGCCTCATCGGGCATCCAGTTGCCGGTGCGGCGGAAGCCCCAGTTGGGCTGCCAGCCGTGGTGCAGTCGCCGGCTCTCCTCCCAGCGCAGCTCCGGGGTGGCGTAGCCACCGTGGACGTAGCCCCCGGCGAGGCCGAAGCGGCGGTCCACGGCCGCTGGCAGGCCGAAGGCCGCCGGGAACAGATCATAGTAGCGGTCGATCGCCAGCGCGGTCCCCCACTGACCGTCGAACCCAAACACCACGAAGCTGGCGCGCTCGCCGGCTCCCGGGTCCAGCACCCGGCGGACGGCATAGGACAGCTCGCGCACCTCCGGGGTCGGGTCGATGCCGGCTGCGATCCAACTGTGCACCTCGTCGGCAGGGATGCCGACGGCGAGGCCGCGCTGTGCGTCGCACACGGCGCCCAGCGGGAAGAGCCCGCCGAGCGGGGGACGGGCGTACTTCGTGCGGGGGGCCACCGTGTCGGCGTAGCCGTCAAAGAACGTCCAGCTCTCACCGGTAGAGCCGGGGCAGGGGAGTGCGAGCTCGACCTGCAGCAGCTTGCGCTCGCCCGTCGGGTTCGTGAGCTGCATGGTGACGGTGAGGCGGTCCGCGCTGCCGGAGAAGGTCGCCTGCACCTTCACCCCGGTGTGCTGCAGCGTGCCCTGGAGCACCTTGGCGGCCCCCGTCGTACTCCACTGCGGGTCGGTGAGTGTGTCGGGCTGCAGCGGCGGGGCGCTGAGGAAGCGCAGCCCGCCGGCCTTCGCCGGCAGCGCCTGGCCGGTGATGTCGGTCACGCCGTCAACTGCACCGGCGGAGGTCAGGCTCAGGGCGATGCCGCCGCCCGCCACGGTCGTCGTCGGCTCGGCGGCCGCGCCCGGCGTCAACGGGCAGCCCAGTGTGGCCATGCAGCATGCCAGGATCAGGGTCCGGTGGAGACAGATGCGATGCATCGCAGCTCGACCTCCTGTGCTACGCCAGTAGGCGCACTTCGCTGACACGTGGCGTGCATCCTCCGCCGGTGGCGCCGAGGGCGAGACGGTACTG
Organism: uncultured Armatimonadia bacterium; assembly: GCA_964542355.1. Lineage (GTDB taxonomy): Bacteria > Armatimonadota > Zipacnadia > Zipacnadales > JABUFB01 > CAZIWQ01. The sequence continues at coordinate 536 of CAZIWQ010000873.1, read as the reverse complement.
CACCCAGGGTCCGGTCTGCCGCAGGTTGCGGGTGTCGGCGCCGCAGGCGAGCCACCCCATGTGGGCGACGTGCCCCTGCCAGGGCGCCTGCTCGAGGTCCTGGCAGGTAGGTGCGAAGCGGAGCTGCGCGCGGACCCAGGTCTTCGGCGGGAGCTCGGCATCCCACGCGATGGTGGTCACGGTTTGCCCCGCGGGCAGCTCAAACGGCGCGGAGACGTAGTACTCCTCCGGTCCGCGGTCGCGTTGGTTGCCGGTCCCCGTGCGGCACATCCCGTGTGGCCCCTCCGAGGGCAGGCAGGTCGTGCGCGTCTCGGTGAACCCCTCGGGGCCGTTCCACCAGATGGCGGAATGCCCCAGGTGATCGTTGTTGACCTTGTGGTAGGCGACCGCCAGATCGAGCCAGCCGTCCTCGTTGAAGTCCTGGGCGACGCAGCCGGAGGCCGAGTGCATGAACATCCGGCTGCGGCTGTGGGCGGAGAAGCGGCCCCCGGCCTGTCCCCAGTACAGGTATGAGTCGATGTCCCGCACGCGTCCGT
>CAZIWQ010000872.1:0-3409 GCA_964542355.1 uncultured Armatimonadia bacterium | reverse complement strand
TCCCGAGACACTGGCGGCGGACCCGGCCGGCGAGGCCCGCGAGCGCAGGCGGCTGTTCGAGGCTCGCGATCTGACCCTCGGGGGGGCCTTCGGCGCGCTGGCGATCGCCCTGCCAGTCGCGTTCCATGCTCTCGGCCCCGGCGTCGGGCCCGTCTTCCTCCCCATGTACCTCCCGGTGCTGGCGCTGGGGCTCTTGTCGTCGTGGGAGGTCGCCCTGATCGTCGGTTGCGGGGCGCCCGCCGCTGGCCCCGCCGATTGCCCTCCTGATGGCCTGCGAACTAGGCGCCCTCGCCGTGGCGGCCAGTGTCGCGAGGGCCGCCGGGATCGGCGTGTGGCCGGCGGCGATTGGCGCACTCGTGGCGTCGCGCATCGCCGGCGCCCTGGCCCTGTTGACTATCGGGCGGGCCCTCGGCTATGGTCAGGGGCTGATGGCATACGCGGTACTCAGCCTCGCCGTCGCGTGGCCGGGCATCGTCTTGCTGCTAGCCATCGTGCCCGGCGCTGTCTGTGCGCTCGAGAGAGCGAGCATCATCGGGCCGCGCTGGAGGAGGAACCTCGCTTGAGCACACGCGGCGTGTTGCCGGAGGGCGTCGATGACATTACTATCCTGCGGGCCTTCCACGGCCACCTGGGGCCGTATGTCGTGGCCGGGCTGCGCCTCGGCCGCTACGCCCTGGCGCGGCTCAGGGCCGACCCGCACTTCGGGGTCGAGGCCGAGGTCCACTGCCCCGATCGGCCGCCCCCGTCGTGCGTGATGGATGGGATCCAGTTTGCCAGTGGCTGCACGCTGGGCAAGCGGAACATCCGCCACCACGTGGCGGAGGGCGTCACTGCCCGGTTCCGGAACCGTACCACGGACGAGGTCGTGGTTGTGCGCTTGCGGCCTGCAGCCATTGCGCGGGCAGTCGCGGCGATGACACAGCACGATGACGAGGCCGGTGCGGCCGTGGTTATGGCGTGCTCCGACGAGGAGCTCATCGAGGAGGTGCCGCAGCCCTGAACGGCCGCGCCCTTGCCCTTCACCGCAGCCCGAGCTTCCGGCTCGGGTTGCTTGGCGTCATGGTGGTGGTTACCGCCGCGGCCGACCTCACTCACGGGCGGGGGCCGCTCCTGCTCGCCGCCCTGGCGGTGTCGGCCGCCGTGGCAACCCCCGGAGCCTTGCGCGTGGCGCTGCGCCGCATGCTGCCGCTGTGCCCGTTGGCCCTCGTCGGCCTCGGGTTGCTGCTGCTCGCACCCGTGCCGGCAGGCGCTCCCGTCTACCAGCTCCCGGGATGGGGACGCGCCGTCTCGCTGCAGTCGTGGCAGTTCATCACGGAGCTGTGGGTGAAGTCGGCACTCATCGTGGTGTGGGTCACTGTGGTCGCCGCCCGGCTCTCGGAGCGCGGCCTCCTCCAGGGACTGGACGGGCTCGGGCTGCCGTCGCGGGTCACGGCGCTGTGCTACCTCATGGTCCGCAACCTCCGCACGATCACCGCGGAGGTCGGGCGACTGCTACGGGCGAGAGACGCCCGCGGCAAGCCGCGTGGCCTGCGGGCGGTGCGTGTCGCGGGGGCGATCGCGCAGGTGCTGATTCTCAGACTCGGCCACCGGGCCGAGGCCCAGGCCTTCGCCCTGGTGGCCCGCGGCTTCGACGGACGCCTCGCGCTCGCCGAACGGCACCCGCTCTCCGTTGCACAGCTACTCATCCTGATCGCGCTTGGGGTTCTCTTCCTGTGGGCAACGCACCTCTGACAGAGCCGCCGCGGCGCTGCCCGGACGCTCCGCTCGCGGTGGACATCCGCGGGCTGTGCTTCCGCTATCCGGACGGCACCGTCGCCCTGGAGGACGTGGGGCTCCAGGTCTGCGAAGGTGACAGGCTGGCACTCCTGGGACCGAACGGAGCGGGCAAGTCCACCCTCCTGCTGCACCTCAATGGCCTGCTGCGCGGGGAGGGCCACGTGGCGGTGCTGGGAATGCCCCTGAACGCCCGACACCTGTCCGCGATCCGGCGGCAGGTCGGTCTCGTCTTCCAGAACCCGGACGACCAGCTCTTCATGCCCTCGGTCTTTGATGAGGTCGCCTACGCCGCCCTGAACGCGGGGTACCCTCCGGAGCAGGTGCGGCAACGCGTCGCCGACGCCATGGCCATCACGGGGATCAGTGGGTTGGAGCACAAGCACCCCACCAACCTGAGTGTGGGTCAGAAGAAGCGCGTGGCCATCGCCTCCGTCCTGGTCACGGAGAACCGCCTCCTCGTGCTCGACGAGCCCTCTGCCGGCCTCGATCCGCCGGGGAAGCGTTCGCTGATCGCGCTGCTGCAATCACTGCCGACCACGATGGTGATCGCCACCCACGACCTCGATCTCGCTACGACGCTGTGTGGCCGCGGCGCGGTGATGAGGCAGGGGCGGCTGGTCCGCACCGGCACCGCGCGTGAGCTCGCGGGCGACCCGACAGTCTTCGACGAGTGCCCCCTCCCACCAGCCCGAGCACGGACCGGTTAGCCCCCGCCGGCGGCGACTGCGACCGCCAGCTCTCCCCCGGCGCGCGCTTCCAGTGCTGCGAGCTCCTCGCCAAGCCGCGCCAGCGCTTCCCGCCCGGCAGGTGACGCGAGCGCTGCCGCGCGGGTGTCTGCTTTGGCGAGGCGCCCTGAGACCTGCCGATACAGCTCCGCCGCGGCCCGGAGATGGTCCGCCATCGGGCCCGGGTGCCGGGCTGCCATCTGCGTCAGGTACACCGGCGCGCTCCGACGGTTGATGCTCAGGTTCATCACCATGTTCGCGTGCCAGCGCGCTTCGCCAAGATGCTCCATGTCGCGCAACGTGGCCGCCCAGAGCGCATACGCCTTCTGCCCGCTGAGATACCCCTGCGGCAGGGCCACCTCATCGCGCCCCAGTGCCACCGCATGGCGGAGAGCCTCGATGTCGGCCTGCGCCCGGTCAAGCTTTGGCGTCGCCTCCCCCACTGCCACGAAGTCCCATGCCGGCCCCGGCAGCCGCTGTGGAACCGCCGGCGCCGCCGAAGGGCAGAAACCCAGCAGCGGTAGCCGGTCCTGATCGTACGTCGTGATGACCTTCCAGAAGTCATGGTTGGCGAGCACGGGACGGCCGGCCGCGATGGCGTGCGCGATACGCACCTGCGCAATCGGGTCTCCGCCCCCCTTCTCGTCAGCCTGCCAGGCCGCCATTCCACCCCAGTGGTCGAGGCGGCGACCGACGATCTGCGCCGCGAACTCAAGGTAGGCGGTGTGCCACGACGGCTCCAGCGGCCACCACCCGACATCGAGTGCACCCCCGTACCGGGTGGCCTGCCCGCTCGCCGGGGTGATGAAGGCGAGGCCGAGGTCGCCCATCAGTGTATCGTAGTCGGCCGTGACGCCGGCCTGTGCCAGCAAGAGCTCCAGACCCCGCGCAAGCGCGTTCCCATCGCC
>CAZIWQ010000871.1:0-3413 GCA_964542355.1 uncultured Armatimonadia bacterium | reverse complement strand
TGCCGTGGCCGTTGCCGTGGTAGGAGCGCTCCCCCGAGCGCGAGCCGTTCGCCGTCTCCGTGCCGTGCCTTGCCGTGGTAGGAGCGCTCCCCCGAGCGCGACCGCGTGGCGGAAGGCAACGGCGACGACGCACGACAACGGCAGGAGAGTAGCCTCGTGGGAGGGGGCCGTGTGCGCCGCGCGTGGCGGTTGGTGAGCGGCGCCCCATCGCGCTCGGGGGAGCGCTCCTACCACGGCGGACGGCAAACGGCAACGGCGGCGCGCCATCCCGCCCGGCGGGACGCGCCGTTCCCACACCCCACGTCCCACACCCCTCGCCCCCGCCGTTTCAGTACCAGTCGAACGGCTCCTCCCCCAACCACGCGATGACGTTCTTGGTCTCCGTGTACGCAAGCAGGCCTTCGCGCCCGAGCTCGCGCCCCAGCCCCGACCGCTTGTAGCCCCCATACGGTGCCTGGCTGAACACGAAGTTGTGCACGTTGAGCCACACCGTGCCGGCGGCGATCCGCGCCGCCAGGTTGTGCGCATGCCTGAGGTCGGTGGTCCAGATGCTCGCCGCGAGCCCGTAGTCGGTGTCATTGGCGGCCGCGGCCAGCGCCTCCACGCCCCTAAACGAGGTGATGGTGAGCACCGGACCGAAGATCTCCTCGCGGTACACGGTCATCTCCGGCGTCACCTCGTCGAAGACGGTGCAGGGGAGGTAGTTGCCCCGCGCGAATCCTGCGGGCCGGTCCGGGCCCCCGCACAGGAGCGTTGCCCCCTCATCGATCCCACGCTGGATGTAGCTCGAGACACTGTGCCAGTGGTCCGGGTGCACGAGCGGCCCCAGCTTCGTGCTGCGGTCCATCGGGTCACCCATCGCGATCTGGCGGGTGCGGGCCACGAACTTCGCCACAAACTCATCGTGAACGGACTCATCGATACACACGCGGGTGGCTGCGCAGCAGCACTCGCCCTGGTTGAGGAAGGCACCGAACAGGATACCCGCCACCGCGGCGTCGATGTCGGCATCGGCCAGCACGACGGCCGGGCTCTTGCCACCCATCTCGAGGCCGACGCACTTGGCCTCCTCGGAGGCGTGACGCATGATCATGCAGCCGACCTCGGTGGAGCCCGTAAAGCTGACCTTGTGGACCGCGGGGTGCGCGGTCAGGGCCTCCCCGACGGTGTCACCGCGGCCGGAGATGATGTTCAGAACCCCGGGCGGCAGGCCGGCCTCCGCAAAGACGTCGGCCAGCATCAGGGTGGTGAGGGGCGCCCACGTAGAGGGCTTGAGCACCACGCAGTTGCCGGCGGCGAGGGAGGGGCCCAGCTTGCGGCATGCCAGCACGCACGGGAAGTTCCACGGGATGATCTCGCCCACCACACCCATCGGCTCGCGGAGGGTGTAGTCGAACACCCCCGGCATGACGGGGATGGTCTCGCCGAGCAGGTCCACGACGAGGTGCCCGTAGTAGGCGAGGTGGTCGGCCGCCATCGGGATGTCGAAGGCTTCCGACTCGACGATTGGCTTGCCGACATCCATCGTCTCGGTGCGGGCGAACTCGGCGGCGCGGTCGGTGATGAGGCTGGCGGCCTTGAGCAGCACCTGCCCGCGCGCCGCCGGCGGGGTGTTGCGCCACTCGCCGGCCTCGTGGGCGGCCTGCGCCGCGGCCACCGCGGCCTCGACATCTCCCGGCGTTGCGGCGGGGATCTCCGCGACCACCTCGTTCGTCGCCGGGTTGAGCACCTCCAGCGTCGCGCCGTTTTGCGCCTGGCATTTGTGCCCACCGATCAGCATGTCGAACTCTTGCGCCATGCAAGTCACCAGCCCTTCCTGGGGTCGTGGGACATCATGTCGGAGTCGTGCAGTCGCCGCGTAGGTCGAGCGTCTCGCTCGACACGCCTCCCCGCCGACCGAGACGACGCCGCTGTTCTATGGCCAGCCCGTCGGCGTCCGCACGAACCGGGCCTCGGGGCCGACGTCATCCTGAGGAGCGAATGCGGCTTCGCAGAAGCCGCAGCGACGAAGGATCACATTCCGCATACAAGCGCCTCCGGCTGATGCTGATCCTTCGCCAGAAGACCGCTGCGCGGTCTGGGCTCAGGATGACAAGCACCCGGAACGACGCGAAAAGCAGCGGCGTCGAGACGGTCGGCCTACGCGACTGCGAGTCGTCTCCCGCGCCGCTACGGTCTCAGGCCAGCGGTCAGCTCGCCGGTGTCGAACGCCACTCCCGCCGCCTGCGCCAACTCCGCCAACTCCTCCATCATGGCCGCGCCCAGAGGGATGCCGCCGCCCAGCCGCTCCTGCCGCGACACGGCTTCCTTCTCCCCCGGCAGCCATACGCGCTCGGCGCCGGGCGCCCGGCGAGTGGCGCGCATGAAGCGCACCCACTCGTCCATGCGCTGCTTGAACTCCGCGGCACCGGCGAAACAGTCGGTATCGATCGCGCCCATGAAGAAGGTGTTATCACCAGGCAGGTCGAGGGCCTTGTAGGGGTGCGGGATCTCATGATCCAGCGGCGCGGCGGCAAGCATACCGGTCAGCAGCTCAAAGGCGACGGCGAGGCCATAGCCTTTGTGCCCGGCGAACGGCAGCAGACCGCCGCCTGCCATCACGTCTTGTGGATTGACGGTGGGGGCGCCATCGCGGTCAACATAGCAGTCGGCGGGGAGCGCCTCGCCCTGCTGCGCACACAGGAATACCTTGCCCCACGAGGCGCGGCTGGTGGCACCGTCGACCACCACCGCCGGCTCGTCTCCGGCCGGGAACCCGATGGAGTAGGCGTTGTTGCCCTGGCGCGCCTCGGCCCCGCCGGTCGGTGGCATCGAGGCCAACGTGTTCGTGACCGCGATCCCGATCATGCTGCGCGCGGTGGCCAGTCGGGCGTAGTGACCCGCGGGGCCGTAGTGGTTGCAGTTCCGGATCGCCACCACCCCGAGGCCCGTGATGCTTGCCTTCGCGAGAGCGAGGTCCATCGCCCGCGTGCCGCCGACCGGACCCAGGCAGTTGTCGCCATCGAGCAGCGCCGTGCAGGCGTTCTCACGCACGGCGCGGAGGTGGGGCTGCACGTTGATCCCGCCGGCATGGATGCGGTCCACGTAGAGCTTGAGGCGGATGACGCCATGGGTGTCAACGCCGGCCAGATTGGCTTCGACGAGCAGGTCGGCGACGACCCGGGCATCCCCCGCGGGCACACCGGCGGCGAGCTGGATGGCTGCACAGAGCTTCCGGAGTGGTTCGTGAGCGACGCGGATCTCGTCGGCGGTCACTGGATGATCTCCTCCCGGAGGGGTGCGCGCAGGATTCCCACCGCACTGCTTCCCTCGACCTCGCGCCCGTCCCCTGCTAGTTCTCTTCCTCGTGCACCGCGGCGGTCCCTCCTGTACGCAGGAACGGGCGCATCCGCGCAACGCCACGCATGCGCGAG
>CAZIWQ010000870.1:0-3416 GCA_964542355.1 uncultured Armatimonadia bacterium | reverse complement strand
CGGGCCTCGCGCTCCCGCAGGTCAGGGTCAACTCGCCTGGCAGGCGGAACTGCACTGACAGGATGTGGCTGGTGGGGCTGAACTCCGCGTGGCCGCCCTGGCAGCTCTCGAAGCTGTTGGTGAGCCCCACCAACTCCGCCTCGCCGCTGAGCGCCGGATCGAAGCTGAAGACGAAGGTGCGGTCTGTCCAGAAGTCCACCTCGGCCTCCGGAGGGTCCTTGCGCACCGAGCGCGTGAAGTCGGCGACGAAGAGGTGCCGGCCGGAGGTCTGGTCGCGGCCCGCGTACATGAGGTTCACGGCATGCTCGGCGTCTGCACGGCACCAGCGCCGCACGCCGGCGCGATCCATCTCGGCCTCAAGCAGCGGCATGGCCTGGCGCTGGAACGGGCCGTCAGCCGCCGGGGTGCGGTAGAGCACGGCGCGGCCACGGCCCACCTGACACTCGCTGCGGGCCGCCGGCCCATCCCCGACCGCCCGGGATACGCCCGGCGGCAGCAGGCCCCCGAGGCCGGGAGTGGCGCGCAGGGACCGGTCGTCCTCACAGGTGTAGGCCAGGCAGCCCTCCCCGAAGCCCACCAGCGTCCCGCCCCCCTCGACCCACTTCCGTAGCGCCTCGACGGCCCGGCGCGAGGTGACCGTCACGGAGCTATTGGGGATGACGAGGAGCTTGCGCCCCGCCAACGCCCCATCCTCGATCATCACATCGTCCACCACGTCGGGCGATCCGAGCGCACGACCCCAGGAGGGATAGCCTCGCTCCGGGAACCACAGCGTGTTGGTGCCATCGTAGAGGCGCACGCAGTCGCCGTTGGAGCGTTCCGGCCGGTACCACGAGGTCAGGTAGGAGTGGAAGAGGGCCGCCTCGCTCTTGACGTAACCTGTGCGGTAGCGGAGCACCAGCGGAGCGAGATTGATCCACGTGGGCCCGAACCAGTGCTGTGGGTCGCCGAGCTGGCCCGTCTGGGCCAGGTGGGCCGCATCGGCCCCACAGGCGAGAGCATTGAGGGCCATGTTGTACTGATGGTAGCGGTGCAGGTAGGGGGGGCCGACGTGCTCGATCATGAGGTCCACGCCATACTGTGAGCAGGCCGTGCGCGTGTAGCGGCACGAGAAGAGCGTCTGGCTGTCCGTGTCGCTGAAGAAGGCGGGCCGGGTCCGGCCGAGGAGCTTGACGATGGGGCCGATGTTGCCCAGGGCGATGCCCTGGCTCAGGCCGATCTTCGGCCCCCCCATCATCACGGCGAGAGGCTTGTCGGTCTCCGCCCGAGCCGCCGCGAGGCTGCGGCGGGTTACCTCCTCCAGCCACCAGTTGTACCAGTGCATGAAGTCCGACCACTCGGTGCGGGTGTCAACTCCCGCGGTCCCCGTCGGCCCGGTTGGCGGCACGATCTCCTCCCAGCTCGCCACCGGCCGTCCCCACGCCCGCGCGAGGGCCGCCAGGTCATTCCGGTACTGCTCGCCGAGCCACGCGCGGAAGTTGATCTTCGCCGGGCGACTGAAGACCGCGTACCGCCCGGTAGTGGAGGCGGCGTAGTGCACCTCACCGTACATGCTGATCGGCGATGAGAGCATGAACGAGCACACATACGGGGCGCCCTTGCGCGCGCGCACGCGAGCGGCCACGTGCTGGCAGAAGCGGTCGAGCACCGCCGGTGAGAACACGGCGCTCTGCACGCCCTCGCCCGTGCGGTGGCCCTGGGCGTCCTGGTCCATGTCCTCGTCGGTGAGGCCCAGATCGGCGTAGGCCTCCGCTCCCGGTCGGCCGGGGCAGACGTTTGAGGCCAGGCCTTGTACGAAGGCCAATCCCTGCTGCAGGCGCGAGTCGCCGTTGGAGCCAAACTGCAGCCCCAGCTTCCGGGCGAGCGCCAGGCCCTCGGGCGTGAGGGGCGGGAGACCCCACATCCCAAAGCGCGGCAGGCCGTGGGTGGGTGGCAGCGTGCGCAGCTTATCCGCCAACGGACTCGCGACGAACGCGGCGCCCTGTCCCCGGGCGTTACGAGCCACGATGTCGTCCACCCACAGCTTCGCGGGCGCGGCTTCTCCGGAGCTGTCGAGCTGGAAGGCATGGAAGGAGGGCAGTCGCAACGGCGTGCCGGGATTGGCGGCCTGGAACTGTGCCAGCGGGATGACCACCTCATGCCACGCCGTGTCTCGCAACGGAACCGGCACTGCGAAGAACGCCGGGACGTGCTGGTCGTTCCAGGCCTGGATGTGGACGGTGACGGTCTTGCTCTGCCCATCTCCCTTCATCCAGAAGGCTAGCTCATCGACCCCGGCGTCGGCCCACTGGTCGCACACACCGCCGAGCATGATGTAGGCGCCCGCCCAGCCATTGCCGGGGTGGAAGGATACCTCGAGGCTGCCCGTGCCGGAGTGTGCTTCGGCGGAACGCGCGATGGATACCAGTGGCGTGTCGTGGGTCTTGCCGCTGTGCTTGATGGCGTCGTTGGTGACCCACCCGCCGGTTCCGTGCTCGAAGTCGGACACGACGAACGCGCGGCCGATCTGCGCCGCAGCCGGCGAGACGACCAGTGCGGCAACCAGTCCCACTGCGGCCAGGGACTGAACCCGGATGTCTCCAGCCTTCGATGCTACGCCGCCTGACAGGTGAAGACGTGGTAATGCAGCCACGCGGTGAAGCCACCCTCCTCCGGCCGGAAGACACGAGACGCGGGCCCGAACTCAGCCAGGAGCTCGTCGCGGATCGCCAGCATCGCCTCCTCCGTCAGGTGATACCGCTGGGCCAGGGAGGGTGAATCTAGCATGAGCGGCGGCGCCGGGACGACCTCCACGATCTCCCACCCGGCCCGCTTCATGAGGAACTCCAGCTCGGCAACGAGGGGGTACCACTTGCCGGTCTCCATGCGCTGGTACAGCAGGTTGACGCAGCGCCGGTAGGGGCCCAGCCAGAAGCAGGCACTCTGGTGGATGAAGTACTCGCCGGTCTCCATCTGCGCCCGCAGGTGGCGCAGGAGGCGCCGGGTCCCTTCACACCCGAAGTAATGCAGGACCGAGCGCATCATCAGCATCAGGCTTTCTCCGTCCGTTACCAGGTCCTGACGCCTGACCTGGGAGGCCGATGCCTGCAGAGTCTCGACCCGCGAATCGCCGCAGTGGGCAAGCTGGTGGGGAGAGAGGTCCACGTTGACGAGCCGCGGCCACGCGTAGCCGTAGCGGTGCAGCAACTGGCACAGCAGAAAGCCGGTGCCACCCCCCAGGTCGGCCAGCACAGTCGGAGGTGACGCCCCCGCGGCCGCGACGACCGCTTCCAGCAAGGGCCGGGCAATGGTCTCATCGCCGAAGTAGCCGTGGTGCACCGTGCTCCACTGGGAGCCATGGCTGTCACTCTCGCGGTGGATGGCGGCGTGTTCCGGGCCGGCGTGGTTGTGGTTGTCCATCAGGCAAGACCCGCTAG
>CAZIWQ010000869.1:0-3417 GCA_964542355.1 uncultured Armatimonadia bacterium | reverse complement strand
CCGACCGCCCTGCGGGCGGGACCACACGTGCTTCGCACGTGACGACACGACCTTCGCGGCCACCACCTGCCATCGTGTCCCCCCGTGGTCGCCTCGAAGAGCGGCCGAGAAGTCGTCTTGAGGCCGCGAAGCTACGCCAGAATGGCTCTGGAGGGCACTCAGCCGGCCGCTACGCCTCGGGGGCCGGCCGGAAGTGGGCTTTTCGGCAGGACTTCTAGCCGACCGTGCACTGCCCCTGGGCGCTCGCGCCGTCCCACAGGCTCTCGCAGCGCACCGTCCAGGTCCCGTGTTGCGCGTTGACGGGCAGCCGGATGGTGCGGCGGCAGGCCGCATCCAGCGTGCAGGTGCGGCCGGAGAACGCCTCGTAGCGCCGGCCGTCCGGACCGGTCACCGTGACGTCCAGCAGGTAGTTCCCCGTGACCTTCCCTCCACCGACGACAGCCTCGAAGCGGACATTCTCGCCGGGTGCGGCGGCCGGTGCGAGCCCGGCCAGCGTGAGGCCGCGCGGGTCCGCCGGGAAGATCCCGATCAGGCGGGTCGTTCCCCAGGGACAGTCCAGCCGCAGGCTGTGGTCGGGGGTGGGCGCTAGCCGCTCGCCGCTGATGAGGTCGCGCCACACGGCTCCTGCCGGGGCGTCGCTCACCGTGACCTCGGTCTGCGCTTTCTCGCCTTCGTGGTTGATGACCAAGACCAGCGTCGTGCCTTGCGCCGTGCGGCGCAGCGCCGCCTCGATGTCGGGGTTCGTTGAGCTCACCGTGGCCCGGGGAGCCGGCGCGAGCGCCTGACGCAGCGTGGCCAGCAGCAGGTCGGCGTCGCCGCTCTCGTTCTTGCGCACCAGCGCGTCGAGGTAGCAGTCCTTGAGCGGGAGGTTGAGCAGCGCCAACTTCCCGGCACCCGCGGTCTTGGTGAGGACGAGCGGGCCGGCGGCGACTCGCGGGCCGGTACCTTCCGCGCCCGCGGCGGTGTAGCTGCGGGTGCCCCACAGCCGGTGCCCGCCCTCCCCCTCGACCGTGAGCGGCCCGGGCGTGACGTCTCCCGAGCCGGTGACGCCAAACAGCGGCTCGAACACCTGCAGCGGCTGCTTGCCCTCATCCAGCGATGGCACCTCGTCCGCAATGACCACCCCGCCGCCGCGACACCACTCGCGGATCGCTTCGGCGCAGGCCCGCTTCATGAGGTGGATATCGAACAGGACCAGGATGCGGTAGTCGGGGAGCTTGCCGGCGAGCACCTGGTCTTCGTGGATGCAGTCCAGCTCACCATAGGCGCGGCGGAAGGCCTCGAGCGCGACCATTACGTTCCAGTATTCCTGCTGCAACAGGACGTGCTGGGTGCGCGGGAAGAGGAACGCGGCGCGGGCCCGGGGGACGCGGCTGCGCGTGAGCAGCGGGGCGATAGACTTGACCTCGTTCATGGTCGCTCCGTGCGTCTCCCACCACTTCTCGGCCGCCGGGATCCCCCAGAAGGTGTTCAGATAGCTGCAGCCCGCGGCCAGCGAGGTGTAGGTGAGCTCACGCGGCGACCAGGAGAAGCGATTGCGGTCGGAGTCGGGGGCCAGGTTCTTCCCCCACCCGGACTCCAGCCAGAACCCGAGCTGCTTGTCATAGGTATAGGCGAGGTTGCGCATCTCGGCGAAGGCCATGTGCATGCCGGCGATCCGCGGGAGCCGGTCGGTCTGGAACTTCCCTCGCCGGTAGTCGGTGGACAGGTATGGGTAGATGTCGTAGTTGACGGAGTCGAACGGCGCCCCCCAGTGGTAGACATCATCCACCGCCCAGAACCCCCGGAAGTCGCTGCCGGCAGCGCCAAAGGTGCAATGCGAGTCGTGGGTCAGCTCGACCCAGAAGTCGGGGTTCAGCTCCTTGACGAGCGCATACGCCCAGCGCCAGTCGGCCGCGAAACCGTCGCTCCAGAAATCCACGTACTTGAGCCACAGGGCGGGGTCTTTCGCGGCCTCCTCGCGCGTGGGCAGGTCGATGCCATAGCGGCGTTTGAACTCCGCCTGCGCCGGCGGTCGCGTGTCGAGGGTCTTGCCACTGATCTGGAACGGCTCGTCCATGTAGCCCTGGACGTTGAGCAGGCGCGGCACCAGCTTGCAGGTCGTCAGCGCCCGCTCGATGCGCGGTCGCAGCGCCTCCCGGTACTCAGCGGAGTAGACGGACACCGGAGGCACGCCGTCCCGGTTGAGCAGGGAGAAGTCGCCCTGGAACGAGTAGCTGATCGCCATCCCGTGCCGCTGGGCATAGTCCTCGGCGAAGTCATACGGCGAGACCGCGGCGTTCGGGGCCTGCGGCTTTGCGCCGAGGCGATGCGCGCCGGAGGTGAGGGTGTTGAACCCGTGAGCGATGATGTCGTCGATCTCACGCGCGACGCCGCGCGGGTCCGGTCCCGCGAATACCGACAGGCGCATTGTGGTGGGGAAGAAGTCGGACAGGTCCAGCCGGGGTACCACGTCAAACCCGAGGCGGGACTCGTCGAGCGGCTGGCCGTCCGCGCCGACGATCCGGCCGACAAGCTGGTAGGCGCCCTCGGCCAGGCGGGGGACCTGGTAGGACCAGGATAGCTCCGGGCCGGGTTGGCGGTCAGGCAGGGCGGACACGCGTGCGCCCCACGGATCCTCGATGAACGCCTGGATCGCGCACTGTGCCGGCGGCTTACCCTCGATGCCCCCCGCTACCTCGAGCTGCAGGCCCTCGGCCGTCACGTGACGGTTGTAGGGCAGGCGCAGCGCGAGGTTGAGCGGGTTGCGGACCTCCGTCTGTGCGCAGTGGCGGAACACCAGGTTGCCGTCGCCATCGATCGCACTGAGCCGCAGCGCATAGCGCCCCTCCGACTGCCATCCCGCGAGTCGCAGTGCGCCCTGCACCGCGGCCGGTGGGGCACTCCGCTTCAGCTCGAAGCGCGTTGGCTCGCCGACGGGCTTGCCCTCGCGCTCGAACGCCGCGGTCAGGACGCAGTCGACGGCCGTCTGTGGCCGCTGCAGCGTGAAGGCGAGTGCCGTCTCGGCGCCGCGCACGACCAGGGGGGGCGGGTAGACGGCCTGTGCCACACTGAGCGCTTCCGGCCGCTGCCCGAGCCACAGGACTGCGTTGGCGACTAGCTGCGAGACCGTCGCGGGGGCGGCGAGGCCGGCGCCCCCGCCGACGGCGTTGAGCAGGAGCACGGTCCCCTGCCCCAGACTCCGGCTGACGATGATCGGCTGCGCTCCCACCCGGGCGATGACCTGGCTGCCCTCGCGGACGGTGAGCGGACGGACGCGGTAGGTCTGCGTCCCCGGCTGCGGGACGGCATTGAACAGGGGATGGGGGGCTGCGAGCGTCAGCTCGCCCGTGACATCGAGGGCCTGGTCCGGAAGCGACCCATGCTGGGAGACGAAGGGGGTGATGCTTGTCGCTGTCTTCCAGGCCGTGTCGTCGA
>CAZIWQ010000868.1:0-3419 GCA_964542355.1 uncultured Armatimonadia bacterium | reverse complement strand
TGCCTTCGCAGAAGGGGAACATCAGCCAGTAGGGGAGGTCCTTGCCGTAGTCCGTCGAGGGCTGCCGGGGCAGGAGGTCGAGGACGACCTCGTCGTCCCTGACTGCGAGGCCCTTGGGCCAGCGTTGCCAGAAGTCGTGGATGACAGCCCCGGCCCGTGAGCCCGGCTCGTTGCCGGCGGTCCAGGTCACCACGCCGGCGCCTTTGCCCGGCCCGGTGCTGAGTGTGGCTTCGTCGAGTTGCAGCAGTCCGTTGCCGGGCCCGGGGGTGAGCCGCCCTCCCGGGCCCTGCAGGTAGGTGCTCGCCTGCACGGGTCCCCGCCGCAGCCCCACCGACAGCGACGTGAAGTCCGTGAACTCCGTCTTCAAATAGTCGTTGAGTGTCGTCAGGTCGAGCTCGACGCGCGGCGAGCCCCGTCGCTGCGTCATCCGCGCGAGGTACTGCATGTAGGTCGCGCCGTCGGCGGCCCGGTACGCGCCTCGCCACGTGATGATCTGCTTGGCTGACCCCTGCTCCGTCGACACGAGGTCCTGTGGGTTGGGGAGCGTCACGCGGTATGGCTTGCCGTCTTCGCCGAGCAGTGACACGGTCGCGGGGATCGGGGCCATGACCTCCCACGCCGCCTCGGGCCCGCGCCGGACGCTGGTGCCGAACTCCACCGCGAGCTCCCGCCCCTCTCCCGCCTGCATCGGCACGGCCGCATCGATCAGCACCCACTTGAGGCTGTCATCGGGCCAGAACACCGTGGCAGTGAACTGCGCCGGGACTTCCGTGGTGCCATCCACGAGCTTGATCCGGTCGAGGCTGAACAGCGCGCCCTGGGGGAGCGGGAAGCCGAAGCTGAGCACTGCCGCCTGTCGCGCCACGCCCGCTTCTTCTTTCAGGTCGACCGGCACCCGGCGGAGCTCCCCGCTGCCGGACTTGTTCGGCTGGCGGCCCTGGCTGAAGAATTGCACCCGGGGGCGGGGTCGCCCGAACTGGATCGGCCTGGCGGGCGTGACCTCCTCCTCGCGCAGGCCCTTGTCCGCCAGCTTCTCGTAGACGACCTTGTCACCGAAGTACCGGAACTCCGCCGGGCTGCGGCTGGTGCCACCTCTGCCCAGCGCCAGCTTCGGTACGGTCGCCGTCGATCGCGGGAGCTGCGCGACGATCTGGGGAGTGCTGTCGCCGCGGCCGCCCTCGCGCTGGCTCAAGAGCTGCAGCCCCACCGCAAGCTTGCCATCGGTCGCCTGCCTGAAGGGTGCATCGATCGCGACATAGAGCGAAGTGCCATCCCGCGCCATCCGTGCGCCGGTGTTGCCGCTGTCATGCCCGCCGAAGAAGGTGAAGTCCAGCAGGCGGTCATGGAACACGAACATCGTGTCAGTGCCCCCGTGGTCCTGATCCACGCGCCCGGTCTGCGGGTTGTTGTCGAGGTCGGCGTAGATGATGAACGTCGCGCCCATGAAGCCCACCGGCCGAGCGAAGGTGATCTTGAGCAGGAGGCGCTGGTCGCCCACATGGCAGCCCTCGAGAGTGAGGATGTCCGGTGCGGCGGCCTTGGCCTGCTCGTCGGTGAGCTTCAGGTCGGGGCTCGTCTGGATGAGCACGAAGTTCTGCTTGACCTGCGGCAACAGGCCGAGCCGGCCCTCGATCTCGTCGGAGATGCCATCGCCGTCGGTATCGGCACCGAGGCACAGGCCGCCGGCCAGGAGGATCAGGCACAGAACCGTCAGGATGGTGGAGCGCATGGTGAGACCCCCGTCTGCTGGGTTGGACAACACTGACAAGGATAGCGCACGCCGGAGGAGGAGTCCAGCGCCTGCGGAGGGGCCCCAACCACCGTCGGGGAATGATGACGTCGCGGTCCTCCCCCATCCATCTTCGGCCCCCGAGAGCCCCATGCAGGTCGACAGACCAGGGCCTCTGAAGCTTGGCCGACCGAGCCGCTGTCCCTGAGCTTCTCGCCCGAGTTCACGGACCGGTGGCAGCAGGCGCATCCTGCGGATCATGTCGGAGGTGCCGCACCTACCCGCTCAGCCTGCCGGACGGTGACTGAGGCCACGCGCGGCCGCGCCGACCGTGCTCGCTTGAGATGCAGCCAGCGACACCCTGATTGCGGAGAGTGAGACCCAGATGATCGAGCGCAGGCAACTTGTCGTCGGCGCGTGCCTCCTGGCATTGCTGGCCGGGGGCATGGCCGCCGCGGCCCCCGCGGACCGCTACTGGCAACTCGGCGTCGGCTGCTACTTCGGCGGTGTCGGCGGGGGAATGACCGAGCTCGATGTGGCGCGCTGCCAGTGGCTGTACCTGTGCTTTGGCAACACCAGTGCCGACCAGAAGACCGTGGAGCAGCTCAATCGGCTCCTCGCGATCAACCCGCGGCTCAAGATCGTGATCCGCGTGTGGCCGATCATGGGCCTGGGCGACTGCCCGCAGAACCGCCACCAGGCCACCTTCCTGCACTACCTCTACCAGCCCGCGGTGCGCGACAAGGTGCTGGCGGAGACGCGCCGCCAGGTGCGCCTCATCATGGACGGGGTCACCAGGCCGGAGAACGTCCTCGGCGCGACGTTCCTCGAGGAGCTGCCCGGGCATTTCAGCGGCAGCCCCTTCGGGAGCAACAGGGACGGCGACACGGTCACCTGGGACCTCGAGCGCTTCCGCAAGGAGATCGAGGCCGAGCGGGGCCGGCCACTGCGCTGGGACGACGACACGCGCCGGTGGTGGGCCACCAAGTGGTGCCAGGTGCTCGGCGAGATCAACCGCACGATGAAGGCAGAGCTCGGCCCCGAGCGCCTGGTCTTCTACTACCAGCAGACCAACCACGCGTCGCTGGACACGGTGCCCGCGGGCACGGCGCTCAGCTCTCCCATGCTCATGCCGGTGCACTTGACCGACCTGATCGAGCCGGGCGTCTGCGACGGCTTCTTTGCCTACCCCAACAACCGGCACGTGTGGGACACATACCTGAAGCTGGCGCGCGATCACGACTGGTACTTCTTCTCGCAGGTCTCGCACCCGCCGGGCATGCGCACCTGTACCTGGGACGAGTGCCTGGAGATGGCCCACACGAAGCTCCCGCACAACCTCGGCTACTTCTTCTACTGTGAGGGGGATTGCGGCGCGCGGCAGGCCTGGAACGCCGACCGCAGCCTGCCGGCCGACCCGCGCTGGCATGTCCGCGATCTCTCCGAGGGCTTGCACTACCGGCACTTGCTGGCGCGTGAGCAGGTGAACCTCGACCTGTTGCGCGCCCGGCCGCGGCTCGGGGTGTACGCCGACCTGCCGCTGAAGAGCGCCGCGGCGACCGGCTGGCTCCACGCCCGGGCCATCGTGGAGAACACCGCCACGCCGGAGGCCTACCCCGACCCGGCCGAGGCCACGACCCGCGAGGTGAGCGTGACCCTGGAGCCGCCACCCGGGTTCGTGCTCGACCCG
>CAZIWQ010000867.1:0-3420 GCA_964542355.1 uncultured Armatimonadia bacterium | reverse complement strand
ACAAACGGCACGGCGGTGGCGGGCCTACTCAGCGCCCGGGCCGCCCTGCAGGAAGCGCTTGATCCGCCGCTCCAGCTTCCAGCGCGGCAGCATCACCAGGCGACCACACGCCTGACACTTGAGCTTGATGTCGGCTCCCAGACGGGTCACCTCCCACTGGTTGGCGCCGCAGGGGTGGCCCTTCTTGAGCTCAAGCACATCACCCAGCTTCAGCGGCACCGGTGGGCGCATCCGGGAGCGGACCTTTCTCCGACGACGGGCTCAGCGGGAGGGCGAAACAGAACGAGGTCCCCTTGGGCCGGCGCTCCGCCCACATCCGGCCGCCGTGGGCCTCGACCAGGTGGCGACACAGGAACAGGCCAATCCCCGTCCCCGAGATCCGCTCGCGTGTGCTGCGCGCGCGCTGGAAGCGCTGGAACAGGTTGGGGAGCTCCTCCGCACTGATCCCGATGCCCTCGTCCGAGATCGTGAACGTGAGCTCACCGTCATGCGGCGCGACGCTCACGCGGACCTCCCCGCCGTCAGGGGAGTACTTCACCGCATTGCCGACGACATTCATGAGCACCTGCTCGAGCTTGCCGCGGTCGGCGTTCAGGGGCGGGGTGTCAGCGCTGACCTCAACCACGAAGGTATGGTCGGCCGCCGAGATGGCATGGAGGTCAACGATCTCCTGGATCATCGCGCGCAGGTCCTCGATCCGGCCGACCTGGAGCTCGAGGGCGATGCCCACCTCAATGCGCGCCACGTCGAGCAGGTCCTCCACCAGCCACTGCATCCGGCTCACCTGGTTGCTCAGCAAGCGCACCAGCCGGGCGTTGGCGGGCCCCCCCGTAACGTCTCCCTGGATGAGGTGAGTGAAGCCCTTGATGGCCGAGAGCGGGCTGCGCAGCTCGTGCGACACGAATGACACCAGGTCCATCTTCATCTGGTCCAGCTCTTTGAGCTGAGTGATATCCGTCAGCAGGGCCAGCTTCCCGAAGCCCTCATCCTCGCGCACCAGGGTGATCGACACGCGGGCGATGACGGTGTGCCCCTGGGCCCCAAACTCGATGTCCTCGGCATGGCGCCCCCCGAGCGGCGAGAGCGGCAGGGCAAACAGCTCGGAGAGCCGGGGGTGGCGGATCACCGCCAGCGCCGGCTCCCCCATCGCTCGTGTCTCCGTCACCCCGACGAGGTGCTCGGCGGCGCGGTTCCACGTCACTACGCGATCGTGCGCATCGGTGGCGATGACACCGGACTCGAGCTCATCGACCAGTGTCTCGATCTTCGCCTTCTGGGTTGCCAGGCTGCGGTTGGCTTCACGTAGTCCGGCGGTCGCCTCATCGACCCGCTGCTGCAGCTCGGAGTAGAGCTGGGCACTCTCCAGGAACAGTGCCGCCTGCTGCCCGATCACGGTGAGCAGGGCCTGGTCGTAGGCCGTGAAGGCACCGGAACGCTTGTTGAGTGTCTCGATGACCCCGATGACCTCGCCGTGGAGGACCATGGGGACGCACAGGATCGACTCGGCGGGGAACCCGATGGCATCTGAGATGTCCCGCGCCTGGCGGGGGTCTTTGCGGGCCTCCTGGACGATCAGCGGCTCGCCCGTCGCCGCCACCATGCCGGCCACGCCCTGCCCCAGCTCGAGCGTGAACGACTTGACCTCGGTCCCCTTCTCCCCCGACGCAATCTCGAACCGCAGGCGGCGGCGCCGCTCGTCCATGAGCAGGATGGAGACCGCGGGCACATCCAGCTCGCGCTCCACCCACCGCACGATCTCATTGAGCAGTTGGGTGCGATCGCCGCTGGAGACGATCAGGCTGCCGATGCCGGCAATGGCCTGCATGCGCGACTCGAGGTGCGCCTCGGCCCGCGCCCGGTCGCGGTCGGCCAGGGCCGCCGCATTGGTCACCAGGCTGATGCCCGCCAGCACAGCCGCCGCGAGCGGCGTCGCCATCGGGAGCCACACCCCCGCGACGAACAGCAGCATCATGGTTGTGGAGAGGCAGCCCACGACGAGCACGCTGATGACCGCACCGCGCACCGGCCCCACCGCCGGCACCGTCCCCCCCAGCAGCAGTGCCAGCGCGAGGGCACACAGGGCCGAGAGCCAGCCGCCGAGGCGCACCAGGGCGGTCTGGTGGAGCAGGTTCTCCACTGCGTTGGCTGTCAGCTCGACGCCCGGCAGCATGGGGTGGACGGGGGTGGAGTACAGGCCGGTGGAGGCGGTGGGCCCGACGATCACCAGCTTGCCCGCAAACACGCGCGCGACACTGGCCGCATCGGCCCGCAGCAGCCATGTCAGGGCGGTATGCGGCAGGTGCCGGAAGCCCCCGGAGAAGTTGATGAACATCTCCGCCTCGGGCGTCACGGCGACGGAGGCATCGCCCAGCGCCACCCGGCCGCGACCACGCCAGGCACTCCCCGGAGCGAGACCACGGTACACACGCACCGCCTCGAGCGCCAGCGACGGCCACAGGCGGCCCCCCGCGGCGGTGAACAGCGGCAGCGAGCGGACGGCCCCGTCGGTCCCGGGGTAGATATTGATGTGCCCCACCCCGGCGGCTACGGCACAGAGCGCATCAGGGGGGAAGGTGAGGCGCCCGCCGCGCAGCTCGAGGGGGACCCGGAGCGACCCGTGCCCGGGCGCGTAGCGCGCCAGCACACTCGCGGCCGCGCCCGGCCGGCCCTCGGTACCCGGCTGGAGCACGCAGGGGAGCACGACTTTGCCACTGGCACGGAGCTCGCGCGCCAACGCCTCGATCTCTGCGCGGCTGCCCCGCCCCACCCCGAAAGTGGCGAGGCTCTCCACGTCCAGCGCCACTGCCGCCGCCCCCGCCTCCCGCAGCTTCCGCACGATCTGCGCGTAGAGGCCATACTGCGGCGGCCACTCGCGTCCCCAACCGCTGCGGAGCGCTGCCGGGTCGATGGCGACAATCCGCAGCTCCGCCGCCGGCTCGCGCGGACCGCGGAGCCGAAAGCACCAGGCCAGCAGGCCGTTCTCGACCCCGTCCAGCCAACCCGCGGACGCGCACACCTGCGCGATCACAAAGCACAGCAGCGCGAGCAGTAGTCCGGTACGCCGGTAGGCGTTCATGCGATCTGACCCGGGACTCGATGCCGAGATGACCGTGAGTGGCGGGCACCACAACAGCTCGTCTGCGTGCGCAGGCGCTCGCCGGCCCCGCGAAGCGGGCTCCGAACGCAAGCAGTGTATGCGGTTTGCGGTCTCGGGGTCAAGGCGCGCCGCGATCCGTGCCGCGCGGCTGACTCACAGGCCTTGGGTCTAGCGGCCTGCTTGAGGTAATATGGGAGTCCGCCACACTCGCGTCGGCCGACCGTCCCGGTCGGCGGGGCTTGTCGAGCGAGACGACGCCGCTGTTTTGTGGCCAGCCCGTCGGCGGCCGCACGAACCGGGCCTCCGGGCCGATGTCATCCTGA
>CAZIWQ010000866.1:1171-3427 GCA_964542355.1 uncultured Armatimonadia bacterium | reverse complement strand
GGCGGCCTCGCGCTGCCCGGGGGCGATGGCGTTGGCTGCCGCCGACACCGCCAGGTACAGGACATTGGCGGGCTCGGCTCTGAGCGCGACGACGGCGGCTCGCGTCGCCGTGTCCGCATCCAACTGCTCGATGGCGACGGCCGCCAGGACGGCCTGCGCCGCTGCGTCCTCCGAGTTGAGCCCCACGGCCTCCTGTGCGGCTGCCAGAGCCTCCTGGAGCCGCCCCTTTTCCAGGAGCGCCCACGCGAGCGCACACTGGGCCCGCAGGCGGGCCGGTGCCGCCAGGTTGCCATCGGCCTGGCTCAGTGCCGTGCGGCTCTCGCCGATCGCGCCGTCGAGGTCACCGACGCGCTGCAGAACCATCGCCAGATCGGCGTGGTAGTCGGCAACGTCCGGGGCGAGCCCCACGGCCTTGCGCCACGCCGCCACGGCCTTGTCGGGCTGGGCACCGTCAAGCAGGGCGAGGCCGTAGTTCGCCTGGAAGTCCGCCCGCGTCGGCGCGTGGCGCACTGCCTTGGCGAGCACCGTGACGGCCTCCTCGATCTGTCCCTGGCTGAGCAGGGCCACCCCCAGGTTGTTGTAGGCCACCGCGAAGCCCGGGTCGAGCTCCACGGCCTTGCGATACGCCGCGAACGCCTCTTCGTACTTGCTTTGCTTACGCAGCGCGTAGCCCAGCATGTTGTAGGCGGGGGCGCTGTTGGGGTTGAGGTCGATGACACCCTGGGCCTCGCGCGCCGCACCGGCAAGGTCGCCCTGCGCGAGCAGGGCCTGCGCCAACTCGAGCTTCGCCGGGCCGGACTTGCTGTCGACCGCCAGCGCCCGCTGGTACTGTGCGACGGCCTCCGGGTACTGGGCGTTCTTGTAGTAGGTCTCGGCCAGCCGCATGTGCTCGCCGACGCTGGCAGGCGTGCGCGCGAGGGCCCCGCGATACGCGGCAATCGCCGCGACGTAGGCATCTTTGGCCCGCTGCTCACACTCGGCGGCGCTCGTGGCCGCCTGGCGCATTGCATCGTCGAGATCGCTATCGGGGATCTGGGTGGTACTTTGTGTCTTGGCCACACGCGAGAACGCCGGGTCGATCAGGAGCGTGCGGTCGTAGATGTCGAGCGCCTGGTCGGGCTCGCGGACATCAGTGAGGGTGTAGGTGGGCCCGCCGAGCGTGCGGTAGGCGCTGGTGCGCGAGATGGCGGCTCGCACGGCGTCGGCATACTGGGCTCCGGCCCCGCCGGGGTTACGCTCGGCCAGCGCCTTGTAGGTCTTGATCCTCCCCAGGGCCTCACCGATGACTCGATGGCTGGCGGCCAGGGCCGCGCTGCGCTGCGCCTTCTCAAGCTGGGCATCTCCCAGGCGCCGGTACAGCGCGGCGTCGCCGGGGTCGAGGTTGATCGCCGCCGTGTACTCGGCAATGGCCTCATCGAGGAGCCGGCGCGCGTGTGCCCATCCCGCGGCGTTCCGGTGCGAGATGACATCGGCACCGCGCGTCCGAATGCTGAGGACGCCGGTGAGGCGGTTGAACGAGAACTCCCAGTCGAGAAGCTTGCCGAGGGTCTCGAGCGGCATGTAGACCTTGCCGTTGTGCCACTTCGGGCAGACGGGGAGACAACGCTCGGCATAGCCCACTTCGGCGTGGCGGGATCCGATGCGGAGCTCAACCAGGTACCGGCCACCGGACAGGGTCAGGAGCTGGTGGTTGAGGGGACTGCGGGTGGGGGTCAGGCCGAAGTCCTCGGCCGCCATCACCGGGAGCATGAGCTCCTTGTCGAGCACGACACAGACCTTGCCCAGATCGGTGTCGCGGCCATTGAGGCGGATCGTGAGCCACGGCTTCTGCGCATGGCGCTCCAGCGTCGTCGGTGTGAGCACCCAGCTAGTAACTGAGCGCGCGGGCCGCACTCCCGGGACACAGCGATCGCAGGGCCCCTGGCGATACGCGGCATAGCCCTGGTCTTCGCTGAGTGGCCAGGCGAGCGCCCCGGCGGCAGTCACCAAGAGGGCGGCTACGCTCCAGACAGCGGCCAACTTGCGTGTCATACGGCTGTCCCTCCCAGTCCCGCCGGGGCGGGGGCGCCTCCGAAAGACCCGGCCGAAAACGCCACTTGCGGCCGGGTCTCTGGCGGCGAGATGGCAGTGAGTGGCTTCCGCGGCCCTCTGAGCGCGCCGTCGCGGCCTCCGTACGGTTTCGCGGCCGCTGTGCTACAGTTTCACGATACCGCCCGTCTCGAGGCTCCTGTGTACCCCTGTCGCGATCTTGGTAGC
>CAZIWQ010000866.1:0-1161 GCA_964542355.1 uncultured Armatimonadia bacterium | reverse complement strand
CGTCCTGACCGCCCGGGTAGGCGCCCAGGTCGGACGGCTTCCCGCCCTCCAGGAGCACGCCCAGATTGTAGGCGAAATCCGCGATGCTGTCCATACCGTAGCCCTCCCAGATCTCCCTGCCCTGCTTGTCGAACTTCTGTCTCAGGAAGCTCTTGTTGTGCGTCTCCATCCCCACGCGGGCCGTCTTCCCGCTCACCACACCGGGAGCGTCGTCGGAGATGCACGTGATCGTCCCGCGGTCCTGGGAGTCACATTCCAGCAATCCGTGCGTCCCCACGAGCCGGATGCCCTGGTTCACTACGGCCTCGAACTCGTACGGCAGAATCCACGAGGTGTCGTAGCACACCGAAGCCCCGCTGTCGAACAAGACCTTCGCCGAGATGCTGTCGTAGGTGTCCACGCCCAGGCTGCTGAGACGGCCCTTGCAGCCTGTCGCCCACACTTCCACCCCGTTCGCGCCGATCAGAAAGCGCGTCAGGTCGTAGAAATGGATGCCCAGGAACCACGCCGGCGATGACTTCGGTGCCCATCCCGGGAACCAGTCCTTGGGTACCTCGATGCGATCCTCCATGTGCGCATAGCCGTACTCGATGACCCCGAAATCGCCCGCATCGATCTTCTGCTTCATCGCGATGTGGTACTCGTCATAGCGCTTATGGAAGTCCACCATCAGCAGGACGCCGGCCTTCTCGCAGGCATCGATCATCTGCTGGCACCCGTCGACCGTCACGTCCAGCGGCTTCTCGCACAGCACATTCACCTTCGCCTCTGCCGCGGCCAGCACGATGTCGCGGTGGAAGGGGTCTGGCGTGACGACGGTGATCCCGTCGAGACGCTCCTTCTCCAGCATCTCGCGGAAGTCGGTATAGGGGGTGAAGTTGAACTCCTTCCCCCGCTCCTCCAGGAGGCCCTCATTGATGTCGGAGGCAGCAACCAACTCCGCCGCCCCGATGTAGCCCAGTTGGCGGAAGCACCGCAGGTGGTTGATCCCGAAGGTCCCGACTCCGACGATCCCGATCCGTGGCGTAGCCATGGCGTGTCCTCCAAGCAGACAGCACAGGCGCTCCCACCAGGGGAGGCCTGCGGGTTGGTGTGATCCGAAGTGACGGGGTCCTTCCACGCAGGGGTGGGCGATTCCTCCCCGTGCCTCGGACCTCGGTA
>CAZIWQ010000865.1:0-3434 GCA_964542355.1 uncultured Armatimonadia bacterium | reverse complement strand
CCGAAATGGCCACTTCCGGCCGGGTCTCTAGTGCCAAGATGGCTGTGAGTGGCCTCTGCGAGCCTCTGAGCGTCGCGTCGCGGCCTCAGAACGACTTTCCGGCCGCTCTGCTAGCGCCATCGTGCACACTCACTCGTGGGGCGCGCGATCCGCCGGCGAGGGGTCCCGGTCGGAAAGTCAACGTCCCGCCGGCCCTCGTGCGGCGGCCGGCTGAGTGCCCTCCAGAGCCATTGTGGCGTGGCGTCGCGGCCTCCGATCGGCTCTTCGGCCGCTCGGCTAGCTGCGACGCAGCCTCTCGTCCAGCTTGCGGAGCACGAACGGAGTCACAAACCGTGATACGTCCCCGCCCAGCGCGTGCACCTGCTTCACAAGGCTCGAGCTCAGGAACGTGTGGGTGGGGGTCGCCATCAGATACAGCGTATCGATCTCCGGCGCCAGCTCCCGGTTCATCATGTCCATCTGCATCTCGCGCTCGAAGTCTGACACGGCCCGGAGGCCCTTGATCAGTGCCTGGGCGCCGCAGGCCCGCGCATAGTCTACCACAAGTCCCTCGAAGCTATCCACGCGGATGTTGGGGATGGGGCGGCACGCATCGGCCGCCATCGCCACCCGTTCACTGACAGTGAACAGATGCTGCTTGCCGGCGTCACGGGCCACGGCAACGATCACCTGGCCGAACATGCGGCTGGCCCGCACGGCCACCTCGTGGTGTCCCGCAGTCACCGGGTCGAAGCTGCCCGGGTACACGGCGATATGCTGAAAGCCCGCGTTGGGGGTGTCCATGGCCTGTCTGACCTGTGGGGTAGGGACTCGCCGACCGATCGCCCGGACCGGGCCGTCCGGAGGTCGTCATTCGGTCCCGAACCGACGCCGCTCGTAGAACCCGAGCTCGGTCTCGCCGAAGCGCTTCACCCGCCCGCCCGCCGGAACCTCGCCCGGCCCGTGACCGGCCCTGTATTGTAGCACGACCAGGCCGTCCAGCGCCACTCCCTCCCACTCCCCGGTCAGCCGACGCACGATCTGGCCGAACCCACTGAGCTCATACGGCGGGTCGGCGAACACGATGTCGAACGGCCCGTGGCGCCGGGCGGTCGCCGACCACATCCGCTCCACGCCCCCCCGCACCACCGTGCCCCGTTCCCGGAGGCGGGTGTGCTCCAGGTTTGCCGCCAGCGCCTGCACGCAGCGTGGGTCCTTCTCCACGAACACACACGTCTGCGCCCCGCGGCTGAGCGCCTCAATTCCGACGCTGCCGCTGCCGGCATACAGGTCGGCGAACCGGGCCTCACACACGCGGTCGCCCAGGCTGGCGAACAGCGCTTCCCGCACCACGTCGGTGGTGGGCCGAATGTCGGCGCCGCGCGGGTACTGAAGCCTGAGCGACCCGGCGCTGCCGGCGATGACACGCACAGATGCACACTCCCAGTCGTCGGCGGGTAGGGGTCCGGCACTCCAACCAGCCTGTGGCGTTGCCGATGGAGGCGTGGGCAGTCACGGCGGCGAATGACCAGCCGTCGCGCTGTACCCCGGCGCCGCCCTCTCCCCCGTGTCTCGGGGCACGAGAACCGGCCGCGGAGCGGTACCGCGGGCCGGGACGCGCCGCTCCGCGGGCCGCCGCGGTTACTCACAGCCGGCTCGGCACTCAGACCCGGCCGAGCGGGCCCTCCGGGCTCAGCCGGCAGTGGCACATTCAGGAGGTTGTGGCATGCTGTCAGTCGCCGTTGAGATTGCCCGCGAGGCCGGCACGCTGGCGCTAGCGATGCGAGACCGGATCGCCCCCACGGAGAAGCGCGATGGCACGTGGGTAACCGAGGCCGATCAGGCCGCCGAACAACACATTCGCCGCCGGCTGGCAACCGCCTTCCCCGATCACCTCGTGATCGGCGAGGAGATGGGGGGCTCGCGCCATCTGGCACAGGGCTACCAGTGGGTGGTCGACCCCATCGACGGGACGAACAACTTCGTCACCGGACTGCCAACCTGGGGGGTGTCGCTCGGGATGATGCACGACGGGGTCCCCGCGATCGGCGTGGTGTACCTGCCGGCGACCGATGACCTGTTCACGGCCCGCGTCGGCGGCGGCGCGCACCTCAACGGTGTCGCCATCGCCGCGGACGCGCGCGGCGTCGTTGACGCCAACAGCCTGTTCGCCCTCAACTCGGACGCCTGCGAGCGGTACGAGGTCACCACTTTGGCGAAGCTGCGCAACCTCGGCTCTACCGCGGCGCACCTGTGCTACGTGGCGTCGGGGGCGCTGTGTGCCGCCGCAGTCGACCGTTGGTGGGTGTGGGACATCGCGGCCGGCCTGTGCCTGTGTCGCGAAGCCGGCGCCAGGACCTGCTATCTCGACGGTACTGAGCTCACGACCCTTGCCGGGGTCGACCCGTTCGCACCCGGTGCGATGATCGTCGTTGGCCCGCCTCACGCGCTGGCGGAGCTCCGCCCCGTGGTCCACCGGAAGGCCGGCGGGGCCGGCTGCCCAGTCTGAAGAAGGAGAATGCCTGCGCCGGAGCGAAGGGGTAAGTGCTCGTTGTGCCACCTGCAGACCGCGGTGGACGCCGAGCAATGCACGCACCCTCGGTTGAGGGCCACAGGAGGTCTGGTGACATGCACCGACACGGCTTCACGCTGATTGAGCTGCTCGTAGTCATCGCGATCATCGCGATCCTCGCGGCAATCCTCTTTCCCGTGTTCGCGCGAGCCCGCGAGAAAGCCCGGCAGGCGAGCTGTCAGTCGAACCTCAAGCAGTTGACGCTGGGGCTCATGCAGTATATCCAGGACTACGACGAGACGATCCCGATCGGCTCGTGGGCCTCGCCCGCGTCTGGTGGCGGCATCGACGCGACCTGCGGCCATACGTCCACCGGCTGCGGACGCAACAACGACCAGGTGGCCGACGGCGCGGTCCGTAACCCGTGGCAGACGGCCACCGGGCTGTGGCTCCACGTGCGGCTGGACCCGTACATCAAGAACTACCAGGTCTGGATGTGCCCCTCGCTCGGCGCGGCCCCACCCGTCACGGCCTCGTCTCAGGAGATCGCCTACATCAGCAGCCTGACCTGGTGTACGTCAAGCACGCGCGTCTCGCTCCAGGGCGTCCGGGAGGCCTCGCTCCTGCTGACACCGGCCCAGATCCCGTTCTTTGCGGATGTCCTGACGTACGAGACCAGCGGCTATGTCGGCTGCCGGCTCGTCAGCATGGGTGGGCCCCTGGCCAGCAACCACAATGACACGGTCAACGTCGGTTTCCTCGACGGCCATGTCAAGTCGCTGGCATGCACAGCGTACTGGAAGATGGCCAACGACTCCTACAACGGGGTTGCGGGCTGTGTCTGGCGCTAGCAGAGCGGCCGGGAAGCCGTGCTGAGGCCGCGAGGCACCGCCAGAATGGCTCTGGAGGGCACTCAGCCGGCCGCTACGCCTCGGGGGCCGGC
>CAZIWQ010000864.1:0-3436 GCA_964542355.1 uncultured Armatimonadia bacterium | reverse complement strand
GGTCGGTTCGACCTGAGCTATCCGGTGATGTCGGCACTCGCCGCGCTCCAGGCGCCGTGTGGCGGCTTCCCGCACTTCCCGGGTGAGCCGTACCTGCGCGTGCTGCCGACGTGTTGGGCCGGTATCGCCGCCATCTACGCGGGCCGCCTCGAGCTGGCGGAGCGGACGGCACGGTGGACGATGAGTGTCCTCGAGCAGCAGCGCGACCCCGGGCGCTTCTACTACCGCACCACCACGAGTGGCAAGCTCATCACCACCGACAGCGACCCGGCTGCACTGTTCATCGACACCGCCAAGCCCAAGCAGGTGTACTGGGAGCTAGGGCTGCCGCTGCAGCTCATGTGCCGGCTCTACCAGGCAACCGGCGAGGCCCGCTACCTCGAGCTGGCAACCCGCTGCTTCGAGCTGCACCTGACCTGCTTCGAGGACGCCTTCACCTTCACCGGCAGCGGCAAGAGCTCGCTGGGGGCGGCCCAGTTCTACCTGCTGACCGGGGACCAACGGGCCCGCGAGGCGGCGTATCGGTTCTGCGACTTCCTCGTCGCGACCCAGTACCCCGAGGGCGGCTGGCGCGATGAGACGACGATGCCGGACATCCTGCTGATCTACATCGACGCGGCCGCAGAGTTCACCGTCTGGCTCAACGAGACCTCGGCGGCACTGGCGGCCGGGGAGGCGCAGTGGGGGGGCGGGTAGCGGCCGACCGGGCGTGCCCGACGGCGGGGCCCGCGGTACGACGCCGCTGTCGTTCGCGCCGTTCTTCGCGAGTGTCATCCTGAGCGCCCGTCCCGCGGAGCGGGACAGCGAAGGACCTGCTCGAGGAGAAGGGAGCCCTCGCCAGGAGCAGGTCCTTCGTCGCTGCGGCTTCTGCGAAGCCGCCTGCGCTCCTCAGGATGACAGCGCCCGAGAGGCGCGTCTCCCCCGGTGCCATGCCAGAGCACCAGACACCGCGGCGCCGGATACGCGGCCCCTCTCCCCTACCACTCACACCGCACGACGGCCGGCTGCTTGCGCGCCGGGTCCTCCGTCGCGATCACCTTCACCGTGCGCGTGAGCGCATCATACGCGACGGGCGCCGCCATGCCATCCACCAGGACGCTGGCCGGTGCCGCGGCGCAGTGGATCGTGACCTCCCAGCTTCGCTCCGCCGGCATCCCCTCGTAGCTTCCCACCCGTGGCCCGATGCTCACCGTGGTGGCCTGCGCCGTCGCCTGGCAGGCGATGGTCGTCGTCGCCACTGCCCCCGCCAGATACTCGTAGCTGATCCCGTCGTCCTCGTACAGGACGAAGCTGCTGTCCCCCTCCGGGTAAACGTCCAGACCGACCGTCGTGACCTCGCACTGGCCGATGAAGTCCAGCTCCGGCCAGGTGGGGATGATCGCCCCGGCACGGACGAACAGCGGCCCGCCGCGTCCGGGGGGCGGCGTGTAGGTCAGCTCCTGCGGGCCCACATGCTCCTCCCCCGTCCAGTAGTCGATCCACTTGCCCGCGGGGAGCGCGATCGTCGTAGTGAAGGCGCACGTCAGGAGGCTGTCGCCCAGCATGTACTGCAGCATGCGGTCATCGCACGCGGGGTCGTCGGGGGTCACCAGCGGCATTGCGCGCATGATCGGCATGCCGGTGCGGGCGGCGATGTGCCCCATCGAGTACAGGTACGGCACCAGGCGGTAGCGCAGGCGGGCGTAGAACTTGAACACCTCGTAGATCTCGGGCTTGAGGAACCACGGCTGGTTGTACTGGTGCCACGACAACACCTGCGACCATGGCTGCAGGAACCCGAAGTGGATACCGGCCGGGTTCCAGACCTGCATGTCGCAACTGACGTTTGAGTGCCCGGACAGCCCGTGGTTGAGCAGGGAGACGAGCGGCTTCTCGCTGCCCCCGGTGTCACCGGCCCACGTTGCCGCATACTGCTGGATACCGGCGTAGCCCCCGGCGGTATAGATCATCGCCCGGCGGCTGGTGTGGTCGCGGTAGCCGAGGCTCATCTGCTTGGCCAGGAGCATCGGGTAGAGGTTGTGCATCTCCTGGTCATCCATCCCGTTGGCCCACTTGCGGTCGGGGTGGAAGCAGATCTGGTTGGAGCCGTCGAGCTTGAACGCCTCCGCCCCGTCGTCCACGAACTTCTTCAGGTGCTCGAACCACGCCTCGCCCGGCCTGGTGATCTGGTCCATGTAGGAGGGGTGGAAGTGCGGGTCCTTGATGATGTCCTCCTCATAGCGCTCGGCGGGCAGGGGGGCGTCATCCTCCTGGCGAGTGGTGCCGAGGAGCTGTTCCTCATACTCGCTCACATCATAGTCGCAGCACAGCCACAGGCTGAGCTTGAAGCCCATGTTCCCTAACGCCGCGGTGAAGCCGCCGGGCTTGCGGTGGGGCAGCCAGAACGGGGCGTGGAAGCGCTCGGGGCTCCACTGCTTGTTGACGGAGAAGTCGTAGTGCTTCTCCATCCAGTCGGGCTCGAGGCCAATCAGGTCGCAGGGCACCCCCTCGCGGCGGAAGTTCAGCGCCTCGTACAGCACATCGCGGGCACGCACCCCGCGCTCGTCGCACACGAAAGTGAGCCCGTACGCCCATTGCGGCAAGAGGTGCGGACGGCCGGTGATCTCCGTATAGCGGTCGAGCAACTCGGGGAGACCGGCACCGGCGATCACGTAGTAGTCCAGCTCCCCGCGCCGCGCCCGGTAGGTGAGACGCTCGGGGTCGGCCGCGCCCGCATCCACGTGATGGAACCAGGTGCTGTTGAGGAAGATCGCCCAGCCACCGGTGCTCATCAGGTAGGGGATGGGGACATAGCTCGTGACATTGCGGAGCACGATCGCGGCTTCGTGCCCGCGCTTCTGGAGGCGGTCGCGGGTCTCGTCGCCGAGGCCGAAGAGGCGCTCATCGGCGCCCAGCGCGAACTGGGCACTGAAGCCCGTCGCCGGGTCCGACTGCGGCGGCGCGGCCTCCCGCAGGATCGTGCGCCCGGCGGCGTCGGTGAACGCCATCTTCCCATCGGTCTTGCTGACAGTGAGCGTGGTCCTGCCGGTGGCGAAGGCAATGCTGTCGCCGTCGTCGGTGGTGGCGACCTCGAAGTCGGGCCACTCGGTGCGGACGATGCCGTAGCGCACGAGGCCGGGCTCGCGGAAGTTGGTGTCAGGGCGCAGTCGCAGGCGGAAGACGTAGGGGGTGATGGGCTCGACGCGGAGAATGCTCCCGGTGGCGAGTTGGATGTCGGTGGTCATGGGGTCTCCCCTCGGTGGTGGTGAGGTCGTAGGTAGGGTCGGCATCGGGATGGACGGTACCTGAGTTCAGCCTGAGAGGGAGAGAGTCCTTCTGTCGGAGCCGCGTCTCGTCTCCGCTCGCCGCGTAGGTCGAGCGTCTCGCTCGACGAGACCCGCCTGCTGATCCTTCGCCCGAAGACCGCTGCGCGGTCTGGGCTCAGGATGACAGGCAG
>CAZIWQ010000863.1:1873-3444 GCA_964542355.1 uncultured Armatimonadia bacterium | reverse complement strand
GAGACGGACCATCTCTCCCTGCGCATGGATGGCGCGGGAGTGAAGCTGAGCAAGGTCGCCGGGGGGAGCGCCACGCTCCTCGCGGCGCGGACGGGATGGCCCCCGCCCGCGCGCCCCGGGCGCTACCGCCTCACGATCAAGCGCCGCGCATGGACGATCACGGTCCTGTGCGACAGCCAGACGCTGCTCACGGC
The DNA here is from genome assembly GCA_964542355.1 of uncultured Armatimonadia bacterium. GTDB lineage: Bacteria > Armatimonadota > Zipacnadia > Zipacnadales > JABUFB01 > CAZIWQ01. The sequence goes on along the minus strand of CAZIWQ010000863.1, from coordinate 3,250 downwards.
CTGTGATGACCTCTCCGCGGGCGAGCGGATCGGCGCGGCGGCGCGCGGCGTCCGGGTGCGCGACCTGCACGCCCAGCCCATTGGCGAGGCGATGCTCCACGACGACTTCGCCCGTCCCCCGGATGAGACCAACCCCTGGGATCTGCTGCTCGGCACGTGGGAGACCTGCCTGCCGGAGGCCCGCAACAAGAAGGCACAGGCTACCCGGAGCGCTAACCCGTTCACCTTCAAGGCCACTGCTCCGGACGGCATCGCACTGGCGGCGGAGGGCCGTGCGTTCTGGGATGGCTATGCCGTGCGAGTGGCCGTCAAGCCGGAGGCCGAGGGCACTGCCGGGCTGGCGTTCTACCTGCAAGATAAGGACAACTACCTGCTCCTGCGGATCCCCGCGGTCGCGACGGGCGCCACGGCCGGGAGCGCCGTGCCCGCGGCCCCCAAAGCCGCCCTCGTGCGCGTGGCCAATGGCGCGGAGACCGTGCTCGCCGAGCAGCCGTGTGCCCTGCGGGTCGGGGCCTGGCAGGAGATGGCCGTCCGCGTCCATGCCGGAGCCATCGCCGGCCTCCTCGACGGACGGGAAGTGTGCACGGCCCGCGACACGACCTTCGGTCAGGGCCGGATTGCCCTGTACGCGCGCCACCTCGCCAAGGTCCTGTTCGACGATGTGGTGCTCGAGCCCTACAGCCGCTTTGCCGACACCTACGACCCGCCGACGCTACTGCCCGTGACCCCGTCCACCGGGAGCTGGCAGGTGAGCCGAGGCGCGCTGCTCGCATCCCCTGGGAGCGACAGGCAGGCCCTGGGGCGCACTGGCGCCACCGCCTGGCGCAACTATGCCTTCTCCGCCGACGTGGCTGTCGGCACCTGTTCCGCGATTGGTCTGTGCGTGGGGTATCTCGGGCCCGGCGAGTACACCCTCTTCCGCTGGGGCCCGGCAGCAGACAAGCCACAGCAGATCGTGCAGGAGCTGTGCAAGGTGACCGGGGGCAAGCCAACCACCCTCGCGCGCCGCGAAGCACCCCTGGAACGGACCAAGTCCCACCGCGTTGAGGTCACGATCGACCGGGCATACCTGTGCGTGGAAGTGGATGGCACCCGCGTGTGCGAGGGGGTGGACACGGAGCGCGTCTCCGGCGGTCGGGTGGGGTACTATGCCGAGGGAGCGCCAACCGCCCAGGGGAGGTTCGACAACGCCCGGGTTGAGTTCCTGGCACCGCCCGCCGCCCCCGCCAGCATCACCGAGCAGTTCGCGCGAGAGGACACGATGGCCAACTGGGCCCGCCCCGCGGCCTCCTGGCGGAGTCAGGGCGATGGGCGCAGCTCGTACACGCTGCCGGTATGGGGTGACTTCGAGCTGCGGGCCACGATCCCGCCGGACCG
>CAZIWQ010000863.1:0-1863 GCA_964542355.1 uncultured Armatimonadia bacterium | reverse complement strand
CAGCGAGCACCGTGTCCGCCCCCTGGAGTCTGGCGCTCGCCGCCGCCCCCCAGGCCGAGGCGTTGGCACCGGCCGCCCCCTGCGTCACCGTCTCCGGCGCACCGGGCTCCCCGGAGCTCGCATGCACCGCCGCAGGCAAGGTGACGAAGCACAAGCCAGGGCAGGAGGGCGCGCTCCTCACGCTCGAGCGACGGGGCGGACAGGTCGTGGTGAGCCTCGACGGAACACCGATCGCCGCGGCCCCGACTACCCCGGGGGCACAGGCACCGGCCGTGGGCGTGCGGCTCACCGGCAGTGCCCTCACCACCAACGACATCACCCTGACTTCGCCGAACATCGTCGACGAGACCTTCGCCAGCGCCCCGACCGACTGGCTGCCGCAGTCCGGCCACTGGGACATCAGCGACCGCTGGCACTGCTCACCCCAGTGGTCGTGGTTCTGCGGACGTGACACCGAGACACCCCTCCTGTGGCTCAAGCGCCCCTTCCGCGGTGACATGGTGCTCGAGTATTGGGGGGCGATGATGATGGACCTCACCGTGGCCCCCCACTATAGCCACCCGAGCGATCTCAATGCCGTCATCTGCGGCGATGGGGAGAAGCTGTGCAGTGGCTATGCCTTCGTCTTCGCCGGTGACAACAACACCATGGGACGCATCATGCGACGGGGCGAGACGGTCACCGAGACCGCCCTCTTCCGGTTCGACAACCCCGTGGGCGCCAACTCCGGCTTTCACAATGCCTGGTTCCACTCGCGCGTTGAGAAGACGGGCGGGCACCTGCGGTTCACTGTTGGCGACAGGCAGCCGCTGGAGTTCGACGACCCGTCGCCGCTGGACAGCGGGAGGGTGGGGATCTGGAGTCACCAGGGCAACGGGATCCTCATCGCCCGCGCGCGCATCGCCTTCCGCGAGTAGCGGGGGGGGGGCGGGGGCGGGGGCCGGACGGCAACCACGGAGACACAGAGAGCACGGAGAGACACGGAGAACGGCAAGGGAGTTGCGAACATCGGGGCAGGTATAGGACTCCCCCCTCAGGAAGTATGCGCGACGAAGAGAGCGGCCCAGAAGCCGTTTTGAGACCGCGAAAATGCGCCAGAATGGCTCTCGAGGGCACTCAGCCGGCCGCTACGCCTCGGGGGGCGGCCGGATGTGGCCTTTTCGGCCGGACCCCTAGCCTGAAGGGAGTGCTGCCTGTGCTGCTTCACCGGACACTGACCGCTACCGTGCTGGCCGCCGTGCTCGTCTCCCCCGCCATCGCGGCCAAACTCGCCGCCGACGGGAAGGCTCTCGTCACCATCGTCTCCGCGGCTGAGCCGACGACCGCGGAGAAGACGGCCACCGCCGAGGTCGCCGACTATCTCCGCAAGGTCACGGGGGCCACGTTCGCCACCGTTAGCGAGACAGACGCCGGCCGCACCGGTCCCGCCATCTACGTGGGGGCCACCCGCTTCGCCAGCGACCACGCCATCGACGTCGCCAGGCTCGGGGCGGAGGAATGGATCATCCGCACGGTCGGCGCCGACCTCGTGATAACCGGCGGCCGCCCGCGCGGCACACTCTACGCGGCTTACCGCTTCCTCGAGGAAGTCATCGGCGTTCACTGGTGGAACCCGTGGGAAGAGTCGGTCCCCTCCACCCCCGCCCTCGCTGTCGGCGATCTGAACCTCACCGCCAAGCCGGTGATCCGCTATCGCGACATCTACCAGGTCTACGGCAATGATGGCGGCCGCTTCGCCGCCCGCAACCGCCTGAACCGTGACGGGGATGCGCGCATCTCCAAGACGTACGGCGGCTGCATGGACTACGGCCCTCCCTACCACGTGCACACGTTCAGCCTCTACTTCCCGCCGAAGACCTACTT
>CAZIWQ010000862.1:0-3458 GCA_964542355.1 uncultured Armatimonadia bacterium | reverse complement strand
GGCGCCTCCAGCTTCGCAATCGTCTGTCGATCCACGACTGCCCCCGTCGCATCCACCAGCACGACCGCCACGTTCTCGGCCGACGCCGCGCCGATGTTGTGGATGGCCACCTTCACCTGTCGGTGGTCGGTGCGCGCGATATCCTCGTCTGAGAGCGCGAGGTCCGCCCGGCTCGTCACCGGCTCCAGCTTCGCCAGTTGGCGTGCCTCCACAACCGCCGTCTGCCCCGGAGGTAGCGTTAGCGACACCAGTGCGAAGCGGGCCAGCTCCAACTCGCGTTGCTGCGGGTTCTCCGCCGCGTCGTCACCGTTGGCATCAACCCCCGTCGCGACCTGGTAGCGGCCATGCTCGAGCTTCCACACCCGCATGCCCAGCTCCAGCGGCGCGGACCGGAAGTTGTGAAGCAGGACCTTGAGTGCATCCGCGTCGCTCTTGAGCACGAAGGCGGCGAAGTCGGTGCCGCCCCCCTCCCAGGAGACGCCCAGCCGTGGCACGTGCGTCTTGCCGGCACAGTCGCCCCCCAGAAACATGTACCGGAGCAGCGTCGTGCCGGGCACCGGCACCCGGTCGGTGATGGGCTCCCCCGCCGAGACCAACCAGCGGGTGCGCTCGAACTCCTGCGCCGCCGCTTTGAGGCACTCGGTCAGGTACTCCTTCTTCCCCGTTGCCAGCGCCGCGCGGACCATGCTCACTTCATCGCCAAGCCCGCGCCAGGTCTTGTCATAGCTCTCCGGCTTCGCGGGGTCGCCCGGCGGCGGCGTGCGATAGCGTGTCAGCGTGGAGTCGGCAATGCCGATGGCCTGCTCAGTGGTTGGGGCCTGCAGGTCCACCGCCGGCTGGAGCGCGGGGTCGTGGACCAGCTCCTGCGCCCCCTGCAGGAAGTACTTGGTGACATAGTCCCCGAAGGCATAGTAGACGCTCTGGTTCCACTTCTCGGTGTAGGGCGCGATCTTGCCGGTCTTGAAGTGGACATCGCACGGCAGCGCCCCGACGGGCTTGCCCTTCTCGGTGCTCATCGCCACCGCCGCCCAGGCCTGCGCATACTCGTGCACCCAGCCCAGGGGCTGGGGATTGCGGCAGTACCAGGCGAGGTGGGTGGCGCCGCACATCGCGAGCGAGCAGTAGAGGTGGTCGATGTCGTCCTTCGGCTGGTCCTTGACCATCTTCGTGCTGAAGATGTAGGAGCGGAAGTGGCGGCGGCCCTGGTCGTTGATGCCGGTCCAGAACGGGATGTGCTCGCTCATCTTCATCATGCGCTCGACGTGCACGGGATTGCCGTACTCGCACAGGAGCATCTGCGGCAGGCTGCAGCTAGAGTCCTCGGCCGCATGCTCGACATCCGTGGAGTGGATTGCGTAGCCGTTGCCGCCGCTTTGCTCCCACACAGCATCGGCCAGCGCCCGCTGCGCCCGGCGGAAGCGGTCATCGCCCGTGACCAGATACGCCAGTGGCCAGTGGCAGGTGTACTCGACATCATCGCCGAGCACGGCCCCGAGCTCGCCGTTCTCGACCCACCGGTTGGTGATCCACCAGTCGGCGACGGCCTTCCACTGCTGGGCGGCATGCCGCCCCCAGACCGCCCAGTCGGGTGCGGTGGCCGGCCCCGGCCGCTCCACCGTCACCGGCCACCAGCGGCGGGCAATCCGCCGCTGGATGAGCTGCGCGGGCATGTTGCCCGGAGCAATCCCCAGCACCCGCTGCGTCAGCCGGTAGAGGATCATGTCGGCGTAGCCGCCGCCGTCGTAGGTATGGGCCTCCGTCTCGACCGAGTAGACGCGCCGCATCAGGCGCTCGAGGCGCGGGGCATACTCGGAAAAGGTCGCCTCCGGCGCGCACGTCTCGACGGAGAGCTGGGTCGCTCGGGGGTCGAGGGTGAACTCACTGCTCGCCCGCACGGTGAGCCACAGCTTCTCGCCCGCGGGCAGCGGGAAGTCGGGGACATCGAGCGTCACCGCCAGGCCCTGCGGGCCCACGGGTGTCAGCACGCGGCACAGGTCGGCCCAGTCGCGCGGGCGGGTGGTCTTGGCCGCCTCCAGCTTGCGGTCGAAGGCCTCCGCATAGCGGATGTACAGGTCCAGCTCCGCCGGCTGCTTGAGACACAACTCCACGACCGCCCCCGGGGCGAGCCCCTGCGGCTTGAGGTGCACCGTCACCGACTTCACCCCGCACGGCCTCCCGGCCGTGGGATCGGTGAACAGGTTGAGGTAGCGGGGCGGCTTGACGGCTGCGGGCTCGGCACCGGCGCCACCGGTCACGAACGCCTGGCGGTCGAGCGGCTCCGCGTACGCGCCGCTGAGCGCTGCCTGCTCGCCCTCCCCCAGGCCGCCCGTCCCGCAGGCCTGCGCAGTGCCCTGCGCGGCCAACCCGGGACGCAGGCCGAACGCCTGGATCTCCTGGATGAGTGCCGTGCGCCGGTCCGCGTCGGGCAGCCGCAGCCGTAGCCCTCGCAGTGACTGTGCCGGGAACTGCAGGGAGTGGACCGAGCGATCGCTGTCCGCCACGTCATATAGGCGGGGCCCCTCATCGTGCCGATCCGGCGGGAGTACGTAGACGGTCGCCTTGCCGAGCCTCTCGTCCGGAGTGATCGCGTGAATAAGTACCCATGAGACATCGACCGGCTTCTCGAAGGCGATGTCGAAGTCGCAGGTCGGGGGCCGGGCCTTGATCTCGCGGGCCCGCGCGCTCCACGCGGCCGTGCTGAGCTGTCCGTCGATCGGCGACAGCGATAGCGGCGGCACGCGATAGAGCGCGAACGACCACACGTCGGCGAGGTCCGGGACGGTTACCGTCCGCCCGTTGAGGTCGGGCAGCTCAGTGGCAGCCGGCCATTCGCCCACCGGCACCGCCCGGAGCGTAACGTCATCGAAGTGGAACCAGTCCTCCCCGTTGAACTCGCCGATGAGTCGCACCGCAACGGCGACACCGTCCTGAGGGGAGCGGAGTGTGAGGCGAAACGGCTGCCAGTCGCGGTACGAGGGCGCCTCGAGGAAGCCCCCCCCGACCAGGCTGGTCTTGCCCTCCCGGTTCTGGAAGTAGACCTTGACGCGAGGGACCTCATCGGTGTCGGGCTTCTCGGCGCGCACGAAGCCTTCGATACAGTAGTAGCCGGCGGGCTCGACGGGGACGGTCTGCAAGACGAAGTCGTTGAAGCGCACGCGCACAAAGCTCTGCCCCGCATGGGCCCGCTTGGGGTCAGTGACGAGTGCGCCCTGGCCGGCGCAGCTCCATGCGGCGAGTTTGCCGTCGGCGAGCTCCTCAAAGCCCGAGTTGAGCAGCAGGTTGGGCTGGGGCGCACAGAGGGCGACGCTTGGCGACAGGCAGACGAGAGCACACAGCACAGCCGGCATCCGCATGATGGGCCTCCGTCGGAGGGGTGTTCCTGCAAACGGCAAGGCGCCCGACTGCCGCCGAGCGCCCGGTGTGGAGGGGCCGGATCCCGTAAGGCAGGACGGTCGCCG
>CAZIWQ010000861.1:0-3469 GCA_964542355.1 uncultured Armatimonadia bacterium | reverse complement strand
GTTCGCACTGAAGGGCATCCTGTAGGAGCGGCTTCCAGCCGCGACTTCCCATGGGGAAGAGACAACACCGTCGCAGTCGTGTCAATCCGCTCCCAGTGCGCCGCGATGGGCCCTGCGTGCGTTGCCACACCCATCGCGGCTGGAAGCCGCTCCTACAGGGGGCCACTGGGCATGTGGTACCGGCGCGGCTGGAAGCCGCGCCAACACGACTCCTGCGACAGGCTCTGAAGTGCGTGGCTGAGGGACCCCTCAGCGCGGGGCCGCTCGTCCTGCAGACGACATGGCAACGACCGCGCGCCGCCATCTCGGCCGTGCACGGACGCCGCTCATCACGGAGGATCGCCATCATGCGTCACCTGCTGCTGCTGTCACTCTTGCTGTGTGGCTGGGCCGGGGCTCAGCCGGAATACGTCTGTCGGATGACGGCGACCGCGCCCACCATCGACGGGGTGGCCGACGAGGCCGTGTGGCAGCAGGCCGCCGCCCCGCCCACCGTCTCCGAGGTCGGCGTCGGTGGCACGGCCTCGCACAACCACACCACCGTGCGCATGCTGATGGACGACAAGCGGCTCTACCTCATGGTCGACACGGCCACCGCGCCGGGCGTCATGCCCAACGCCATCGCGCGCGAGCATGACCCGAAGCACTGGGGCGATGACTGCGTGGAGCTGTTCCTCGCGCCCTCGTTCGTCAACCGTGACTACTACCACCTGATCCTCACCGCCGCCGGGGTGCTGAGCGACAGCTTCGTGCAGACCGGCGTCTCCCCGGATGACTATGGGAAGTGGAACCCGGACTGCCAGGTTGCCGCGAAGATGCGGCCCGGGGGCTGGAGCGCCGAGCTCGCCCTCCCCTGGAAAGCCTGCGGCCTTGCCGCAGCCCCCCCTCGCGGGCATGTGTGGCGGGCCAAGGTTGCGGTCGTCGCCAAAGGCTTCCCGAACTCGATGTGGCCCCGGAACGAGACCCAGAGCTTCCACGAAGACACGTGGGCATACCTGGTCTGGCGCGACCCGAACCTGGTGACCAATGCGGATTTCGAGCAGGGCATTCCCGCGCAGGGCCAGCCCGCGGGGTATGCCTACGCCTACCATGCCACCGAGGGGCAGGGCATCTGCTCGGTGACGGACGCCGACCACGTCTCCGGCCGGTTCGCCGGGCGGCTGGAGAAGACCGATGACAAGGACTGGTTCCCGGTCTTCTACACGCGGGAGCTGCCGGTGCAGTGTGGCTCGACCTACGAGCTGCGCGCGATGGTCAAGTGCGACCGTCCGTTCACGATGCGCTTCAACCTCGCGGGGACGCCGGGACAGAAGCTCAGCACCGTGAAGCCCGCCACCACCGGCTGGCAGCCGGTCACGATGGAGGCGACGGTTCCTGCGAGCGGGTTCACGGGCATGACCGTCGGCTGGCAGCTCATCCGCACCAGGGGCGTCATTCTCATCGATGATGTCAGCGTGCGCCGGCTCAATGACGTCAAGGCGATTGCCGAGGCCCAGAAGATCCCGCACCCCTACCACAACCTGCAGGAGCTGGCCTCGCGCACGGTCTTCAAGCCTCACCCCCTCCTGCAGCAGCCCGATGGCTGGTACCAGCCGGACCGCGTAATCCTGAAGGACACCGGCACCGGCGCGGAGATCTGGATGATGGCACGCTCGCCCGGCGGCAGCACCCGCCACCAGTACATGGAGATGTCGCCGTGGAACGCCGATGGCTCGCTGCTGGCCTTCTTCGGCGGGCAGTTGGGTAAGGGCACCGTACTGATGGACCCGCTGAGCGGCGCCTACCACGCCTGCTCGTTCTACGCCTCGGCCTGCCAGTGGGACCGCCGCGACCCCGCGCGCCTGTACTTCCGCAAGTACCGGGGCCATGACAAGACCGACCTGTGGGACCTGGCATGGGGGAATGTGCAGACCGGCGAAGTGCAGGTGGGCCGGCGCTTCGACGGCGATATCAGCATCTGGCCGATGAGCCAGGATGGTGAGAAGCTGCTTGTCCGCGAGATCCTCACCAGGCCCGACGGGACCCACTACTCCCACATCTGGATCATGAACCGCGACTGCCGGGACGGCCTCCGGCTCGACCCCGGCGGCCTCGTCCATCAGACCTGGTTCACGAAGCTGCCCGACTACTCGATCGAGTTTGAGTGGGAGGGGCAGGTTCCGACAGGGCAGTACATGATCACGACCGATGGCAAGGTCCGCAAGCTCTTCGAGCAGACGACCGGCCATCGCGCCCACAGCCCCAACGGCGAATGGATCGCGGTCATGGCGGGCTGCGCGATCCGCAATACTCGCACCGGCGAGCTCGTCGCCATCAGCCCTGAGAGCTCCGACCACCAGACCTGGGAGACCGACAACAACTGGTACTGCACCAGCAGCGGGCGCTACCTGCGGCGCGTCATCGCCTTCGGCAGCCCCACGACGCAACTGCTCGGAGCCAGCAATACCGCCCTGAAGCACTCGACCTACTGGACCGAGGCCCACCCCGAGATGAGTGCCGACGGCACGAAGCTTGGCTACGCCTCGTGCATGATGGGCGACATCGAGTTCTACCAGCTCATCATGGCCCGACCCGGGACCCCGCAGGACGTGAAGCTGGCTGCACAGGGCCAGCAGATCCGCCTGACATGGCAGCCGCCGCAGTATCACAAGGAGATCAAGGGCTACCTGGTCTATCGGGCCGGCAAGAGTGGGGAGGCGGGGGTGCCCATCACGCCCGGGCTCCTGCGCGCGCCGGAGTTCTCCGCGCCGCCTTCCGCCGCCCCCGCCTACTACCGCGTCACCGCCGTGGAGCAAGGGGGGCTGGAGAGCCTGCCCTCGGCGGAAGTCTGCAGCGATCCCGCTTGGCCCGGCGAGGCGACCGTCTACACGGAGGCCGAACGCGGGACGTACGCGGCCCCGGCGGTCGAGGCCTTCGATCCGCTTGCGGCAGGGCTCTACGCCGTCACTCTCGGCGCGCTGCGGCCCTCCGACGCCCTGAAGCTGAGTGTCAGCGTGCCGAAGGCCGCGACCTACCAACTATGGGTACGGGCGCGGGGCCAGGCCGGGAAGCTGACCGCCACGGCAGACGGGACCTCGCTGGGCGAGGCGGCAATAGCAGAGCGCAGCTTCGTCTGGGTCAAGGTGGGCCAAGCCGCCCTCGCGGCCGGCGGCCGCGAGATTGCCCTGACACCCTCCGCCGCCGCCATCACGGTGGACCGCGCCATGCTCACCACCGACGCCTCGTTGGTACCCACCGGCCTCGGCGGGATGGATGAGCAGCCCCCCGCCGTGCCTACCGGCCTCGAGGCCCGACCCGAGGGGCGCTATGCCGTCCGTCTGCAGTGGCAGGCCGTCGCCGACGCCGACGTCCATCACTACAACATCTACTGCGGCACGGGCGCCGACCTCAAGCCTGTGCAGGAACGCCTGATCGGCTCGCCGGAGCAAGCAACGTGGGTGGACTGGGGCCTCTTCGCCGGCACGCTGTA
>CAZIWQ010000860.1:0-3473 GCA_964542355.1 uncultured Armatimonadia bacterium | reverse complement strand
GTCCGGCCGAGAAGGCCACGTCCGGCCGGCCCCCGAGGCGTAGCGGCCGGCTGAGCGCCGTCCAGAGCCATTCTGACGTGGCTTCGCGGCCTCAGAACGGCTCTTCGGCCACTCTTCCAGGCCGCCGTGTTCGCCCTCTCGGGCGGCACGTCCTGCCCGTGCGCGGAGGTTGGTCGCCAGGCCTGCGGAGGGATCAGACACCCCCAGCGGGAAGTCTCCGGCGTCGCGCACAGGGCGAGGTCCTCACTACCGACGGGAGATGGCGATGCGAAGCGTGTGGCTCGTTGCCGCAGGTGTCCTGGTGCTGGTTGTCGCAGTCCCGGGGGCGGATGCGGCGCACTTCACCGATCCGTTCACCACTGCGCCCGGCACCATGGGACGCCAGCCCTTCGAGTGGGACCAGTTCAACGCCTACCACGGCGCCGGCTCGGTCTGGCAGGCCGGCGAGGGACTGATCGAGTACCGGGCCGAGCAGCAGGTCGGCACCTACGCGGGGCTGGGGTTCCCCGCCGCCGGCGTGGACATCACCGACGCGAGCCGCTGGAGCCTCGAGGTGGGGTTCCGCCACCTCTCCGGGATCGTGCCCCGGGACTACCTGTACCTCGCCTACGCCCGCTGGCACACGCCGACGGCGGGCCAGATGCGGATCATCGGGCTCTCCTATGACCCGGCGAAACGAGAGCTTGCCGTCTACAACGCGGTGCGGACCGAAGCCCCCATCGCCGTCGATCTGTCCGGCCCGTTCCATGCCGTCCGCATGACGGTGGCCGACCTCACGCTGCAGGTGTATGTCGACGGCAAGCTTGTCGGCGGGCCCTACGCGCTGCAGACGCGGGCCTACGGGGCGGCGGAGGAGTTCTTGTTCGGGCCGCTCACCCGGACCGAGAAGCACTCGCTGCACTGCCAGTGGGACTACCTGGCGTTCACCGACGAGGGCGCCTTCGCCCCGGGCGAGGGGAGCTGGCACCCGGGCACCGATCAGCAGCCGATCGCGGAGGGGCTCCGACAGGTGAAAATCAAGGATGTCTTCGATCAGCCGCCATACCCCAAGATCACCGTGCTGAGCAAGGAGCCGGGCACCGCCCGCTGGGAACAGGCCATCCCCGCGACCATGCGCCGCTACCGTGATACGTCGAGCGCCACCCCCCGCCAGCTTGAGGTCCCGTTCTACCACTACCCGGATCAGGTCGGGCCCAGCCGCCAGAACGTCTACCAGAACCCGTACGTGCTGGCCTATGACGACAAGCGCTGTGTCGCCAACGCGATGCTGACGCGGGGTGTCGGCGACACGGCGACCGGCTTCATGGACTACAAGATGTGGTATCGCGTGTCCCTGGACGGCGGCCGGACCTATGGTGAGCTGCGCCCCATCGTGCAGCAGGGCGAGGGCTATTCGCCGATGCATCCCATCGAGTATGTCCGGGTGGGCAAGAACAGCTTCTGCTATGCGACGATCCCGGGGATCATGCTCAAGCTCAGCAACGGGCAGGTGTTCTTCCCCTGCTACTACGCCCCGCTGGATGCCCAGGGCAACTACTACAACCCGCTGCACGCCTACACGTTCTCGTGGGTCTGCGGGATCATCGGCACCTGGAATGCGGCGGGTGACGACCTGCTGTGGGATGTGAGCGAGCCGGTGGTCATCGACGCCGACCAGTCCTCGCGGGGCGCGGATGAATGCGCGGTGATCGAGCTGGCCGGCAAGCCGGGACAGCTTCTCATGGTGATCCGCGCCTCCAACGAGCCGAACCCGACCGGCAAGATCCCGGCGTACAAGTGGCGGACCCTGTCCACCGACTACGGCAAGACCTGGTCGCGCTGCGAGCCGTTCACTTTCACGGATGGCGAGCCTTTCCTGTCGCCGTCGGCCTGCTGCAGCTTCATCCGCAGCTCGCGAACGGGCACGTGCTACTGGGTGGGCAACATCAGTCGGACGCTGCCGCGCGGGAACGCGCCGCGCTACCCGCTGGTCATCGCCGAGCTGGACGAGGCGAGCCTCGCGCTGCGGCACAACACGCTCACGATCATCGACGACCGTCAGCCCGATGACCCACCGGACATGCAGCTCTCGAACTACAACCTGCTGGAGGATGAGAAGACCGGCGAGCTGGTCCTGCAGGTGAACCGATGGGTGCCGGCGGGTAACTTCCCGGGTGGCGGCCCGCACACGTATGTGATTCGGGTGCAGTAGCGCCGGCCGCTGTCTCGTCGTTGTCGGGCGCGTCCCGCAGGGCGGGACCCCGCCCCGTTCGTCCCGTTTGCTATCAGCTTTCCCGCTATCCGCTATGGGCTTTCCGTGCCGTCGCCGTTCCCAGCCGTTCACCAGGGAGGGACACACGATGCTCTACCGCAGACTGGGCCGCACCGGGTTGGACGTATCTGAGCTGGGCTATGGCGCCGCCAGGGGCGCCGCCGAGGACCCCGCCGGGTTCATTGCCACCGTTCACACGGCCATCGAGTGTGGTGTCAACTTCATCGACACTGCCGGTGGCTACGACGCGGGCGATAGCGAGCGGGTGCTCGGGGAGGCCCTGCGCGGCCACGATGACGTGATCGTGGAGACCAAGTATTGCCCCTACGAGAGCTACGCAGTGGGGGCCACGTACAATGGCACCCCGGCGGCGCTCATCGCCTCGGCCGAGGAGAGCCTGCGGCGCCTGCAACGCGACCGGCTGGACATCCTGCTGGGGCATGGCATGCGCACCGTGGCGAGCTTCGACCGCTTCATGAGCGACGGCAGCTACGACGCGATGGTCCGGCTGCGTGAGCAGGGCAAGGTGCGCTTCATCGGCATCAGTGAGCTGTCGGAGGGCGACGGCACGCACGAGGTGTTGCGGCGCGCCGTGCCCACCGGCGCCTTCGATGTGGTCATGCTCACGCTGAACTTCCTGCTCCAGACGGCGGCCGACGGCGTGCTCCCCCTGTGCGCGCAGCACGATGTGGGCACGGTGGTGATGATGCCGCTCAACCAGGCCTCGAAGGACTCCGGGCTGGTCAGCCTGCCCGCGGCCCACGAGTGCGTACGGCGGCACCTTGCCGCGGGGAACCTCCCGGACGGCCCGCCCTATACCGACGCGGGCCTGTTCGACTTCCTGCAGCCGTACACGATCCCGGAGGCGGGCCTGCGCTACGTGCTGGCCCATGAGGTGAGCGTCTGCTGCGCCGGCACGCGCAGCCCGGAGCGCCTCCGGGAGAACCTGCGGGCAGTGGATCCGCCCTACCTGGACCCGGCGCGCCTCGCGCGCCTGCGCGAGCTATTCGGACGGATCCAGGCACAGGTGCGGTAGGGGGAACGGCGGCATGTGCCGCTCGGTCGTTGTAGCGCGCGTCCCGCTCTGCGGGATGGCGCGCCAAGGGACGGCGGCGGGGTACAGGCCCCCGCCCTACAGACGGCGACGGCGTGTCTGCCTCACCCCCAGCCCCTCTGCTCCGAAGATCGGGGCATGCCCTCACCCCGGCCCTCTCCCGGGGGG
>CAZIWQ010000859.1:0-3475 GCA_964542355.1 uncultured Armatimonadia bacterium | reverse complement strand
GGACGGTGGCGCGCGGGTCTTCGGTGCGGTAGACCCGATGCCCGAAGCCCATGATGCGCTTCTTGCGCCCGAGCTGGTCGAGCACCCAGGTGCGCGCGCGGGCGGGCGAGCCGATCTCCTGGAGCATCCCCATCACCCGCTGGTTGGCGCCACCGTGCAGGGGGCCGCGCAGGGCCCCGATGGCCGCGGTGGCCGCCGAGTACATGTCCGACAGCGTCGCCGCCGTCACCCGCGCGGCGAAGGTGGAGGCATTGAACCCGTGCTCGGCATGCAGCGTGAGGCAGCTATCGCACACCTGGGCGCACAGGTCGTCGGGGTACTTGCCGGTGATGGTGTGGAGGAAGCTGGCGGCATACGAGAGCCCCGGATCGGGAGTGAGTGGGTCCTCACCATGCCGCAGGCGGTGGTAGGCCGCGACGATGCTGGCGGTCTGGGCGGTCAGGTAGTAAGCCATCTCGACATTGGTCTCTTCCACATCGCTCTCGGCGCGTGCGTCGTGAATGCCGAGGGAGGAGACCGCGGTGCGCAGCACCGACATCGGGGGCGCATAGTGGGGGAAGCTGCTCAAGAGCTCCACCATGGGGAGCGTCAGGCCACGCTGGGAGGCGAGGGCATCGGAGATCTCACGCAGCGCGACGGCGGCGGGGAGGTGTCCGTGCCACAGGAGGTGGGCGACCTCCTCGAAGCAGCATTCGGCCGCCAGGTCACCGATATCATAGCCGCGGTAGATCAGCCGGCCCGCCTGCCCATCGATCTTGCAGATCGAGGAGTTGGCGACGATCACGTCGTCGAGCCCCTCGTGCACTTCCACTGGTTTCGGGTCGGTCATGGGGTTCGTGTCTCCTCGTCATCAGAATGCGTGCTCGCCGCCAGCCCTGGGGGGCGGCCTGGTGTGCTCGCCGCGCGCGGGGCCGATTGGTCTGCCGGCGCTGTCCGCCCGCCACGCCGGCAGGGGACAGCCGCCGTACTTGGCGGAAGGGGCAGGCACGGGTGGTGCGGATCCGTGCGGCAGCGGGCACCGCAGCGGGTGGTCCGGTGGATGAGCAGGGCCTGCGCCGGGGAGTAGCCGAAAACGAAGCAGCCCTCCACGTCACACGGGAGGGTGCTGCGCAGGTTCGATCAGAGTGGCTTCCCCTCTATTATAGCCCCGGAGGGCCGGACTGGCAACCGGACGCGTCGCCAACCCGTGACCCGGACGGCCGCGCACACCTTTGACGTGCTCGGCCGCGTGTGCTATCTTCGTCGTTACTCGCTGAAGAACACGGCCATGTGCTTAGGGGTCCGGCCGCAAAGGCCACATCCGGCCGGCCCCCGAGGCGTATCGGCCGGCTGAGTGCCCTCCAGAGCCATTCTGGCGTGGCTTCGCGGCCTCCAAACGACTTCTCGGCCGCTCTTCTAGGAGGTGGCTGCATTGGCGACGGTGATTAGGAACCGGCTGGACATTGAGAAGGCCACCGAGGCGCTGCTGTACGTCACGAGCAAGGTGCCGGACATGTACGCCGCTCTGAAGGTGCTCTACTTCGCTGACCGGATGCACCTCGAGCGGCATGGTAGGTTCATCTACGATGAGACCTACGTCGCCATGCGACACGGGCCCGTCCCCAGCGCCGCGTATGACATCGTCAAGCCCCATACTCCGGCCTGTGTGTCCGATGACCTCGCCCGGGCCCGGCGCCAGTTCAGTAACCAGGGCAACCGCATCACACCGAGGCGAGGGCCAGACCTGGAATACCTCAGCGGGACTGACATCGCGTGCCTTGATGAGGCCATCGCCAGCTACGGGCACCTGTCGTTCGAGGAACTCAGGACGGCAAGCCACGACGATGCCTTCCAGGGAACAGACGAGAACGACACGATGACCGACGAGTACATCGCCCAGTTCCTTCCCAACGCCAAGTCGGTGCTGGACTACCTCAGAAACGGCTGAGATCAGTGTCCAGGCTCGGCGACCACTTCCCTCTCGGTGACCGGGAGGACGACGTCGGGCGCGAACTGCGGCCCGGCATGGTCCTCTACCTCGACGCTGCCTTCACGAACCCACCGAAGCCGAAGTACGTGCTGCTCGCATGCCTCGATCCGAGGCCGGTGGTGCTGGTCATCAATTCGCAGGTGAACCCAAACGTCGAGAGTGACCCTGCAAGAGCGGGACGCCACGTGAAGCTGAGCGCAGCAGACTACGCGTTCCTCCAGCACGACTCATATCTTGACTGCTCGAAGGGCTACAGCATCGACTGCGACACGGATGTGTCCGGGCAACTGGTCTGTGACCTCAGCAGGATCAAGGGCGAGCTATGCTGCGCTGATAGGCAGAGCGTAGTCACGACCATCCGCACGTCGGCCACGATCCCGATGCGGATCCGCAAGGCGATTGAGGCGGCAGTTGGCTACAAGCCGTGACGCCCCACGCGACTGGTGAGCTGGCGCTGCCACCGCGGGCGATCAGGTGAACGGCCTCCCGCCGGCGAATACTACTCCCCGCTTCGCTGTGATGACCTTCATGTTCACTCCCTGGTGGAGTGACGGCCGCATCACCCACGAGGAGCTACTCGCCGGCCTCGCCGCCGCCGGTGTCGAGGGCATCGAGCCCTTCGACCGCGACTTCCTCGACGAGCCCGCCCTCCTGCCACGCTACCGCCAGGCCCTGGCCGACAACGGCCTGACCGTCCCCGCTGTCGATGTCATCTGCAACCTCGTCTACGCTGACGCGACGCAGAAGCAGGAGGGTCGGGAACGGCTCCGTCGGGGCCTCGAGGTCTGCCAGGCGCTCGGCACCGAGGTCGCCCACGTCGCCGGGCACCGCCTCGTCGAGGGTGTCGCACCGGAGGACGGAAAGCAGATGATCGCCGATGGGCTGGCGGAGGCGGCTGAGCTGGTACGTGCCGACGGCATCGTCATGGCCATCGAGAACTTCGGTCCCGCTCCCACCCTCATCTGCCGTGGCGATGACTGTCTCGATGTCCTGCAGCGCTCCCACGGGGCCGTCAAGTTCGTCTTCGACACCGGCAACTTCGTGGTCGTCAAGCAATGGGCGAACGAGCAGTTCGACCTGCTGGCCGACTACATCTGCCACTGCCACTTCAAGGACTTCGTGGTCGACTTCGCGGCGACCCCAACCTACAAGGGCTGTGACCTCGGCGCCGGGGATGTCCCGAACGCCGCGGTGGCTGCTGCGCTCACGGCCCGGGGTTACGACGGCTGGGTGGCGCTCGAGACGCGGGGGCGCGAGGATGTCGACCCCGTGAGCGCGGTGCGCCAGGAGCTGCCGCTCCTCCGCTCGTGGTTTGAGGCGTAGTGTGGCGAGCGACCCAGGCGCGTCGCGCGCCGCGGGGTGCCTGCGGGGGGCCGGACCCCGGAGAGCGAGAACTGCGACGTATGCGGTAGCCGCGTAGGTCGAGCGTCCCGCTCGACACGCCCCCCCGCCGACCGGGACGGTCGGCCTACGCGAGTGCGGCTCGTCCCTCGCCGCAGTCCCTCG
>CAZIWQ010000858.1:0-3477 GCA_964542355.1 uncultured Armatimonadia bacterium | reverse complement strand
ACACACAGCACATTGCTGTCGCGGCAGACAAACGCGCACAGCCGATGCGACTGTGTCGCCGTGCGGATCGTGCCTTCGACTACCGCCCGATCGAGATCCAGGCTGCACGCGTACTCCTGCGCTTCGCCGAGCGCTAACTCGGCGCGGCCGATCCCGAGCTTCGTAGGCGTGAGGGGGTTCCCACGCCGCTGCCGGTTCTCGAGGACCTCGGCCGCGGCCTCATAGCCGCCCTCGGCGAGCAGGCGGCGCAGTCCGGCATAGCTGTAGTCCGGGTCATCCTCGTGGGCGGTATCCGCCCGCAGGTCCCACACGTCGGCATGGTCGAGGGTGAAGCACAGGGGCTTGCCATCCCCCCAGAGCATGACCCCACAGGCGCCATTGCCGAGCGGGAAGCCCTCGTGCCAGTGGTGGGGTGCGCGCCGGTGGGTGAAGCCGTGAACAGGTGGCTGCAGCGACATGGGAGTGTGGGGTCCTTTCCGGGGCATGGGCGTTCGGCTACACGCTGACGTGGTATGGCGGCGGCAGCTCGGACGCGGTCTCAGCGTCCCTCGGTCTCCAGCTTCCCCAGCTCGATCAAGGCGTCCACGTCCTCCAGGTCCTGGGGGCTGTGCTCGCGGACAGCAAGCCTCACTCGCGCGAGCACGCCGTCGTCCGCGAGTCCGAGCATCCGGGTCACGTCGGCGACGTCCTGCGTTCGTCCGGCGGCGAGCTTCAGGAGCACGAGATGGGGGAGGGGAGCGATGGGGAGGCCCTTGGCGTCGCGGTTGTCGCGTGCCTCAGACAGGGCCTGGTGGCACCACGGCTCACCACAACCCAGGAGGCCTAGCGGGACACCCTCCGGCGAGCGCCAGGTGGAGCCCCCCACCGTGAGCGACCCGAGGTGCTGCCAGCCGGCACTGGTCAGACGCCGCTGCGCGGCGTCCAGGTCACCGGCCGCGACAAGAAGGTCGAGGCTGGCCGCCATGCGCTCGGGCATGTACAGGCGCGTTGCCACGGCGCCGATCACAGCCCAGGGCAGCGGGTCGAGAGCTCCCCGCAGGTCAGGCCAGTCCATGGTCGGCCCCCTCTCCATGAGCGCTCGCAGATTGCTGCCACTGCCGGGTCTCTGTCGGCGGCGGGACATCTCGATGATCAACCGGCGCCGGCCGCGTCCGGTGGCGAGGTCGTAGCTCTCAGGCATGGTTCTCCCTCAGCCTGTGGTGACGGATCGCGCGCGGGATGACGCCGCTGTCTCCTGGCACGCCTGCTGGCGGCGTGCACGCGCCGCCCGCCTTGCCCCGTGTCATCCTGAGGAGCGCTTGCGGCTTCGCAGAAGCCGCAGCGACGAAGGATCCGGTCGCGGAGGTCGAGCATCTCGCTCACAAGTGCCCTCGCATGGGCCAGATCCTTCGCCAGAAGACCGCGCAGCGGTCTGGGCTCAGGATGACAGCTCGGCGAAACGGCGCGACTAACAGCGGCGTCGGGACGGTCGGCCCACGCCCCCCTTCCCCTGCCCTGGTGCGGACTCCTCGTCACCCTCCCACCCGGCAGCCTCACGCCTCGGTGACCGCCAGGACGACATGCGACGGCCGGTCGCGGTCGTGGTGGACGCAGTTGCGGGCCGGCCGGCCCTCGCGCTCCGCCCCCGCGGCCCCGCCGGTGTTGAGGTTCACCTCAAACCGCGGGTAGTTGCTGCTGGAGACGTCCACCCGGATGCGGTGTCCGGCGGCGAACACGTTGGCGCTGGGGTACAGCTCGAACTCCAGCTCGTAGACGGTGCCCGGAGTAGCCAGCTCCTCGCGCTCGAACCCATTGCGGAAGCGCAGGCGGCAGATGCTGTCGGTGAGGTTGAGGGCGCACCCTTCCGGATGGCCCGGCGCAGGTGGGTAGACATCGATCAGCTTCGCGGTGAAGTCGGTGTCCGGAGCATCGGTCGACACCCATAGCTTCGCGCGCACCGGGCCGGCAATCTCGACGGGCTGCGCCAGTGGCTCCGTGCAGAACACCAGCACATCCGGTCGGTCGGCGAGAGGCGCGGTGCCGCGCGCGCCGGGGAAGCGCTCGTCGTTACGCTGGTCGAAGGCGCCGGGCGGGATGTCGATGGCGGAGAGGTGCCCGCCGATGGTCGGCACCGGGTCGGCCGGGTCGAACGTGTAGGCCGTCGCCGCGTCCTCTGTCCGTGGGGGCTGCGGCGACAGGCCACCCCCCGGCTGGAGGTAGAACGGCGTCGGGGTGGTCGCAGCCGGTGGCCAGCTCTCACAGCCCACCCACCGGCCCCCGTGCTGGACGACACGGGTGTCGGGCTGCAGGCCGGTACCCCCGCCCATGATGAACACCTTGACCGGCGCGGTCGCATCGAGCCCGGTCGGCAGGCCCATCAGGTGATGGTCAAACCACTGCAGGCGCACGGCCTGGTAGTCGGGGAGGGCGCCCTCGGGGCCGAAGGCGGCATCTCCCGCGACCGGCTCGCCCGCTCCCCCGTGGTGCCACGGCCCCATCAGCATGTGCACCGGCGTCGTCTGCCGCCGGCTCAGCTCGACGTAGTTCTCCGCGGTGCTGCGCGTATAGGTGTCATACCAGCCACCGATATACAGCGTGGGGACGTCGGCGTGCTCGTCGTAGTAGGGGCGCGGGCCATAGCCTGGCAGGCGCCACCCGTCATCATAGGTGGTGTGGGTGATCAGGTCGAGGCACCACTGCTCGTAAGAGGGGATGAGACGCAGGGGGGTCTCCCCCCGCTGGACCGCCCCGGGCTTGAGCCACGACCAGATGTCCTGACAGGCCTCCTCCAGCTCGGCCTTGATGGCCGGGTCGGCGGCCGCCTCCCGGCTCGTCAGGGCCATCGAGAACGAGTAGAAGATGAACCGCAGCTCCAAGCCCCCGTTGTGGCGCATCGAGCTGTGGTAGTAGCTCGAGGGACCGTAGGTGACTACCATTGCCGCCAGGTGCGGCGGGCGGAGACAGGCAAGCGCGCTCTGGTCGGCGGCCTGGTACGAGGCCCCCATGGTCCCCACCCGGCCGTTACACCAGGGCTGGGCGGCGACCCACTCCACCGCGTCGTAGCCGTCGGGGCCCTCGTGCGCAAACGCGGAGAAGGTGCCCTCCGACTGGGCGCGCCCGCGCACGTCCTGCCTCGCGGCGACCTAGCCACGCCGGGCGAAGTACTCGCCGTCCGGGGGATTGGTAGACTTGTCGTAGGGCGTTCGCAGCAGTACCGCCGGGTGCGGGCCGGGGACAGCCTTCCCGTCGATGGCGGGGAAGTAGAGGTCGGTGGCCAGGCGAACGGAATCTCGCAGCGGCACCATCACGTCCCGCTCCACGACGACCTCGAACTCGGGGGATCGGTCGTAGGGCGGGCCAAGCACGTCGTCTCGCATTGTCGTACCCGGCCGGCAGCGGCGGATGCCGGCCGGTCTCCTTCCCTGGGATTGTGTCAGGATACCTGCAGAGGGTGTGCACGGTGCGACGACACCTCACCCCCCCCCGGGGCCCCCCGCC